>JACDGI010000174.1 GCA_013821665.1 Anaerolineae bacterium | reverse complement strand
GAAGAACTTATCATCCGCCGTCCACATAAATGGATCATTGATGACCTTTGTTCCTTGTAAGGCTGCGTTCTTCAGATAAGAGCGATAGTAAGGCACTTCATGCGATATGCGGTCAACAATCACGCGGTAAGGGCACGGCTCGTTCATACTCGTCCCACCCACTTTGACGTACTCAGCAATCACGCCCTCGTTGCGCCGGTTAACCTCTTCGATAAACGCGGGCGGCCATGACCACTCGCGTCCGACAAACAATCCAACTTTTAAGGGTTCTGTTGGGGTTTTTGGGGCGCGGGCAGAAGTTTTTGGGGTAGTTTTCTTCGCAGCAGGGGTGGTCGTTTTTGTTGCCATCAGTGCGCCTCCAGTAAAGTCAATTTAATGTGTGCGATTATAACCAACTGTAAGGGCTGTTGACTACTAATCGTGACCGTTGATATAGGTCGCGACCATTTTTTGCCAGTACGGCCAATCATGAGACCAGCCATCCCATTCACGCAGCGCATTACCAATGCCCTTGTTCCACAATAGTCCTGAGAAGTTGCGTGCGCTGCTCATCAGACGGTCATCTTTACCACTCGCTATAATGATGTCAATATGGCGTAGCAGTGCCAGCCGTCCATTATCATGCTCATTTGCAATAAACTGCATCGGATTATTCATATAGACGTTATCGTCCGAATAACCGCCTGTAAAACCACGTATGTCATACAGGCCGCTTAGCCCGATAATTCGGTCAACTTTGTCGGGATGCCGTAAACCAAAGCTCATCGCATGGAACGCGCCGAAGCTCGCTCCCATCGTCATCAGGAACGGATTTCCATTTTTGCTGCTCAGTAACGGCAGAACTTCGTAGTAAAGATAGTTATCATATTGAGTATGTCGCCACGCCCGTGCGCCGGGATGCACGCCATAGTTGTACCAGCTTTCGGCATCCACGCTGTCCACACAGCAGAGTTGCAGCAAACCGCGCTCTAATTGTTTGCCGAGCGTGCCCATCATACCGCGATCTTCCCACTCGTAATACTTACCTTTCGAGGTCGGGAAAACCAGCACTTTCGCTCCTGCGTGACCGAAAATTAGGAGGTCCATATCACGATTCAAGGAAGGGCTGTACCACCGGTGATATTCACGGTTCATGAGTGTTATAGCTCATTTCATTATTGATGTTTCGAGAGCGGTTTGTACGGCTGCTGAAGCGTTCAATACCCCTGCGCCTTGCTGCTCTGTGGGCGCACCTTTAATCTGCCGAGCCGTGCGCGTCAGAATAGCGCGAATTTGACGGGGTGTCAAACGGGGGTTGGCCTCTAACATTTGTGCGATGACCGAAGTAACAATCGGTGCGGCGACCGACGTCCCATCGACGTGTTGATGTTGGGCATCCACAATCTTGTGGGCATGTATCCGTGCCTCAAGCCGGTGATACAAATCCGTATCTTTTTTGATCTCGTCTTTGTGCAGCCCCAAATCATTATAGGCTTCCTCAAGTAATCTTTGCACATCTTGCTCAGTTGGTTTTTGCAAGAGTTTGCCGAGCCAATAGGCTTCTCGTGCCACACTCGAATGCGGCATGATAGGGGAGGCTAACCAATTAGCCGGTGCGACTAACTCCGGCTTCGGTGTCCCATCGTAGACAGTCCCGTAATTGTGATGATACAGAGTCCACTTCGACTGATCGAGCGAGTTGTGGTCATCTAATCCGCCGACAGTGATCGCCTCAGCGGCACTTGCTGGTGGCAGCAAATGGTTGATATGTCGGTTTCCGGCTGCGACAACCACTGTAACACCGGCTTTGGTCAGCTTACGAATGGCCTTGTGTAGCTCGTGATCGGCTTTGTTGTAAACAAAATCGCCCCCGACAGATATATTGACCACCCGTACATTAAAGCGCTGATAAGTATCAATCACCCAACGTAGGCCACGCAGAATGTCGGCCTCTTTGATATGACCGATTGGCGTGCTGACTTTCACCAGCACCAGTTTTGCGCCGGACGCGATGCCCCGATATTTGCCGTTCGACATCGTGCCATCGCCACAGGCAATCACACTTGTCATTTGCCCATGCCAACTGAGGTCGTTCGTGTTGAAATCGGTAATTTGTTCAGTAACATGATTGGTCGATGCGTCTGCATGAACCAATATGCGGCCTTCAAGGTCAGGGTGAGGATAAAACCCCGAATCAATGAAGGCGATGGTGACTCCAGAACCATTATATTGGGCCGATGCCCCTGTACGTTCCGGGGTCGAAAGCAAAGTTTGCTCGCCAATTTGAAAATTTGGATAGTTCGATGTGAATATGGGTGCGGACATATACAGCTAAAATGATAAAACCAAGCACTTCTGCTTGGCATAAGGATAAATAAAGTCTCATTCTACAACAGCCTATCCGAGATTTTATGCGCAAAATTCGGTGTTAATATGCGAATTAATGCGCCGACTCTTTAGGCGTGGCTACGGCGAGAAAGTCATTAGAAAAACGCTCGACATAACTATCCATAAGCTCGTTGGTTCGTTCGATTGTGTCCGAAACCACAATTAAACCGGCATGGTCTTTTTTGTCCGATTTCCAGACCACTTCAGGGTCGTTATAACTGGACATATCCGGATGCTCTTGCTTAGCCAACGTGTTGATCAGGCCGCCGTATTTCTGGAATGATTTTTTGACCTTATACGTTTCACCTCGAATGGTTGCTATTTCGAGCCGCGCCCATTCTGCCCACGGGTTAACGCCGGTCGCCTGTTCAATCAGGTCGGAGATGTTGGCCCCGCCCACACGGGCTGCCACCTCTAAAAAGTACATTTCGCCGTCCACATGACCTTTGATGAACTCGGCATGGGTTACGCCGCGCTCCATGCCTTGGGACTTCACCATCGCTGCGTTGATGGCCTTAAGTGCCAGCGCATCCTTCGATTTCGGATCGAGGGTTTGGGTGGTGAAGATGCCACCATCATGATAAATGCTAAGCGGCGGTTTGCCGTATTTCTGCGAACTGGAAAAGACAATTTTGCCATCCCAGACGAGCGAATCGACGTGGAAAACATCACCGGGGATGAACTGCTCTAGCAAAAAGCTGGACTGCTGATCACCAAGCTGGTCGAACCAGCGCCACAGTTCTTCCGAGTTATTAATTTTTTTAATGCCCATCGTGCTGGCTTCAGTACGCGGTTTGAGTACCCACGGGGCAGGGGTCTTACCCATATAATCTCTTATGGTGTCGTAGTTGAACACCGATGTGAAATTTGGAACGCGGATACCATTAGCGCTCGCTCGCATCCGCATGGCAAGTTTGTCACGGAAATAGCGCGTGTGACTTTGCCCCATACCCGGTAGCCGTAAATGCTCCCGTAACGTCGCTACATTTTCGACATCATATTCATCAAGAGCAATGATTTGGTCGATCTTGTTAGCACGGAACAGATAGCTGATGGCGTGAATCAAATCCTGCACTTTGGTCATATCCGGCATCAAGAAAACTTCGTCGAGGCTTTCTCTCGGCCACTTTTCGTGTGCCAGTTTTTCTTCAGTGAGCAGGAAAACCTTCGCCCCTTCTAGTTTCGCCTGCCGCATAAAGGCTTCACCTTTAAAGTAACTCGCCATGCACAAAACAGTTGTTTGCGACATTTGAACATCCTATAGGTGGAGTACGTTATGAGTAATGGACAGATAATAGCACGTCAAACTTAAACGACAAAATTCTATCGGTCTTATAATTTGCAAACTGGTGTAAATGGCTTGACGGAACAAGCATTCGAGATTATCATCCACTTAGTTAACTTAATTAACTGATTTCCTAAATACCGATCCTTAGTCAAACTGAGTCAGTAATGGATTCAAATAACGATGATCGCCTAGAAACAAACGAACTGGCGGCCAGATTTATGCGTGTTTTTGATGCGTCCTTTAAACAAATGTCGCAAAAAAGACATCGCAATCACATTTTCAAAGATCTCAGCATTAACAAATTGCACGCACTCAACATGCTTTATCACCATCCGGGAACGGTGCAAAAAGAGCTGGCAGAACTACTGGAAATTACACCGGCAGCAGTTTCAACAGCCGTTCGTGAGATGGAAAGTATGGGGTTAGTCGAGCGTAAAGCGGATGAACACGATGCCCGTTTAATGCGTTTGTATCTGAGCGAAGAGGCCAAACAAATTGTTGGCGAGAACCTGACCCATCGACACGCTGCGATTGCCAAATTGCTTTCGGTACTGCCGATTGAAGAACAGCACATGATTGTTTCATCACTGGAGAAGGCGCTGTTAATTTATACGAATCACGATAACCCGACACCTGCGGACCCGCAAACAGAATGTAAAAACGGGTAACGCAGGGATAAGCACCTCATTTATAAATTGTTTCTGAGGAGGAAACGAAACGTGCAAGCTCAAGCGACATCGGGACAGACGGGACGAAGAGGGCGGGGTGGGCCAAAGCCAGCCAGCAATGGTGGATTGGGACGCTCGATTCGTTATTTGCGGAGTCAAGGAAGCATTCCGATCATTGCTTATGTGGCGTTACTCATCGCGACATTAGCACAGTTGGCAGTACCTCAGTTGACCCAGAACATGACGGACGCGGTTACTAACGGCTTCATCGCCGACACTGTGTTAAATAAAGTGCCATTCTTAGTACGCCCGTTGGCATTAAGCCAACTACAAAAAACACTCGCCCAAGTTCAGGCTGACCAGGCCAACGCGCAATCGCTGCTCATTAATGCAGGCTTGTTCATCGTTGCCTTTGCGATTGCAAGAGGTATTTTCTCCTTTTTGCAAGCCTACTTCGCCGAGCGCATGTCACAGGGCGCTGCCTTCGAGATGCGTAACGAAATCTTCTCGAAGATTCAACGCTTATCGTTCACATACCATGACCAGAATCAAACTGGTCAGTTAATGATACGGGCGACGGATGATGTCGAAAAAGTTCGGCTGTTCATTGCTCAAGGCTTGATGCAAGCCGTGTCATCACTGGTGCTGATTGTTCTCATTTTAATCATTCTGTTCGCGACGAATTGGCAACTAACACTGGTGGCCTTACCCACTTTACCGATAGCCATGATCGTGTTTGCCTTTTTCGGTGCAATTAGCCAACCCCTATTTGTGGCGATACAACAGCGAATTTCTGCCTTGAACACCGTGTTACAAGAATCGCTGGCGGGTATAAAAGTGGTTAAGGCTTTTGTGCGCGAACCATACGAAGAGAAGCGCTTTACCAAAGCTGCTGATGATGTGCTGGCACAAAGTTTGCGTGTTGCCCGTATCTTCACATTCCTCTTTCCGGTTGTGTTTCTGGTGGCGCAAATCGGACAAGCAGGAATTCTATACTTCGGTGGTAAGGCCATCATCGGTAATGCGCTGACTCTCGGCGAATATCAGAAGTTCAGTCTGTATCTAACATTTTTGTTCCTGCCGCTGGCCCAGCTTGGGTTTATCATTTCGCAGATGGCACAGGCGGGCGCATCTTCGACTCGTATTTTTGAAATCCTCGATGCCAAAAATGACGTAGAGGATAAACCGGACGCGGTAACACTCACGGAAATTCAAGGGCATGTTGAGTTCAAAGACGTGACCTTCCGTTATGTCGGAGGCAGCGAACCGGTACTCAAAAATGTAAGCTTTGAAGCCACACCGGGACAAACGGTCGCCTTACTGGGCGCAACCGGTAGTGGTAAGACAAGCATCATCAACTTACTGCCGCGCTTTTACGATGCCAGCGAAGGCCAAGTATTAATTGATGGACGCGATGTGCGCGACGTGACAATTGACAGTCTGCGTTCGCAGATTGGCATCGTTCTACAAGAAACCAATTTGTTCGGCGGCACAATCCGCGACAACATCGCATTTGGTCGGCCTGATGCCACAATAGAAGAGGTGACTGCTGCTGCGAAGGCTGCTGCTGCCCACGACTTTATTATGACCTTCCCCAACGGCTACGACACGCCCGTCGGTGAGCGCGGTTCAACGCTATCCGGTGGTCAGAAGCAGCGTGTGGCGATTGCCCGTGCATTGCTTCTCAACCCGCGCTTATTGATCTTGGACGACTCGACCAGCAGCGTAGACTTGATGACCGAATATCACATTCAGAAAGCACTCGATAACCTGATGCGCGGTCGTACCAGTTTTGTGATTGCCCAACGGATTAGCACGGTTGTTAATGCCGACCAAATTCTGGTACTCGACAAAGGGCAAATCGTAGCACGCGGCAAGCACGAAGCCCTGATGGAAGACAGTCCGATTTACGCCGAAATTTACCATTCACAATTGGTTGGTGATGTCACGGTCGACGAAGCAGATGTTAAGCCTGAAATTCAGGAGGCTAAGTAACGAATATGGGATTTATGGGTGGTGGAGACGGAATGCGCCGTCTCATGGACAAAGATGTCGTTAAGCCTAAAAGTGTGAGTGCAACTCTTGCACGTTTCTGGCCTTATTTCCGCCAACGCTGGTATGCACTGGTGATCGTCGCCATTTTGATGGTTGTGTCCACATGGACTCAGATCGCTTCACCGAAACTACTGGGTCAAGCCGTCGATTGCTACATTATCACGCAAAACCCATTTGCTTCGTTGATGCAAAGTACGGGGAGTGAAGCCGCAGCCCAAACGACGAACTGCTGGTTTGACTCAACCGATTTTAGCAAGATGCCTGCTGACCAGGCCAAGGATGCTAAGATCAGTGGTTTGCTACGCTTAGTCGGTACGCTGGTCGCGTTATTTGTCGCTGGATCAGTTTTATCGGGTATCATGTTTTACTTCATGTCATGGGCAGGGCAGCACGCGCTGCGGGAAATTCGTGTTGGCGTGTTCGTACATGCTCATCGCCTATCACTTGGCTATTATGCTGAGCATGAAGCGGGTGACATTATGAGCCGTTTCACCAACGACTCGGAAACTATCCAACAGGTGCTGAGCTTCGCCTTGGTCAATGTGTTGAGCAGCATGTTGCTGATTATCTGGGTGGTCATCACCATGCTTCAGGCGAATGCACCCTATGCCTTATTGAGCCTCGCGGTAGTGCCATTTATGGCAATCGCGACGGTTTACTTTTCCGGACAGGCACGCAAAGCCTTCCGTAAAAGTCGCGAAGAAATGGGCAGTGTGAATGCGAACTTGCAGGAAAGTATTGCAGGGGTACGTGAGGTTCAAGCCTTCAACCGCGAAGAAGAAAATATCGAAGACTTCAAACGGACGAATGCTGCCAACCGTGATGCCAATGTCCGTGCCGCGGCCTTTACCAGTGCGCTTAATCCTATCTTAGAAGCATTGGGTTATGCTGCACTGGCGATTGTGGTTGTGGTCGGTGGACTTTCAGTACTCCGTAACGAGCCATTGTTAGGAACGGCAGTCATCTCAATAGGTACCATTATCACGTTCCTGAGCTATGTACAGCAGTTTAACCGTCCTATCCAGCAAATTGCGGTGCTTTGGGCGAATATCCAAAGTGCCATCGCCGGTGGTGAACGCATCTTCAATCTGATGGATGAGGTTCCGGCGGTTGTTGATAAACCAAATGCAAAGGTACTGCCACAGATTCAAGGTAAGGTTGAATTCGACGATGCTTATGCTGAATATCAGACAGGTGTACCTGTTCTGCGAGGTGTGAGTCTGAGTGCTGAACCCGGTGAGAGCATCGCCATTGTGGGGCCAACCGGCGCGGGCAAAACCACAATCATCAATTTGCTGCCCCGCTTTTACGATGTGACCAAAGGCGCGGTCAAGATTGATGGAGTCGATGTGCGTGATGTGACGGCTGCCAGTCTTCGCAGCCAAATTGGTATCGTGTTACAGGATACGTTCCTGTTCTCGGACACCGTGATGAATAACATCCGTTATGGCAAGTTGGACGCGACGGACGAAGAAGTGATAGCAGCCGCGAAAATGGTAGCTGCTGACTCCTTTATCGAGCGCTTACCACAAGGTTACCAGACGATTTTGGGTGAGCGTGGTAGTGGCTTGAGCCAAGGGCAGCGTCAACTTGTCGCGATTGCGCGGGTGGCCTTGATGAGTCCACGTATTCTAATCCTTGATGAAGCGACTTCCAGCGTGGATACCCGTACTGAACGCCTCATTCAGAAATCCTTTGAGTTATTGCTCAAGGGACGAACCAGCTTCGTGATTGCCCACCGTTTGAGTACGATCCGCAATGCTAACCAAGTTTTGGTACTCAAGGATGGCGAAATTGTCGAGCGTGGTACGCACACCAGCCTCTTGGAGAAAAAGGGTGCTTACTACGATCTGTATATGAGCCAGTTCCGGCGTGAGGAAGAGACTCCTACTGCATCAACAGGTGGTGCTCCAGCGACGCTGCAACCAGCATCCGGTACATCAGGCGACTAAGCTCGAGACCTGTTACAATAAGATAGCCGTAGGCATTGGCCTCCGGCTATTTTTATGTCTAAATGGCATCGTATGAAACAAAAACTTATTGAATGTATTCCTAATTTTTCTGAAGGACGACGCTTAGAAGTTGTCGAGGCTATCGTCAATGCAATTCAGGACGTTGTGGGCGTATTAGTTCTGAATTATTCGAGTGACCCCGATCATAATCGCTCAGTGGTTACCTTTGTGGGTACGCCTGAAGCTGTTAGCGAAGCTGCTTTTGAGGCGATTCGTACCGCCTCTAAATTGATTGATTTAGATGAACATCAAGGTACGCATCCACGATTAGGGGCAACAGATGTTGTGCCGTTTGTGCCTTTGAGCGGAGCGACAATGGACGATTGTGTGGCCTTGGCCCAGCAGTTGGGGAAGCGCGTTGGCGATGAACTGAGTATCCCCGTTTATTTGTATGAAGAAGCTGCCACACGACCTGATCGTAGACTTTTAGAGCAGGTAAGACTTGGTCAATATGAGACGCTGAAATCCAGTATCGCCACTGATCCCGAACGCTCTCCAGATTACGGGCCGCTCAAGCTTGGCAAGGCAGGAGCAACGATTATTGGCGCACGACATCCGTTGGTGGCCTTTAACGTTTATCTGACGACTGACGATATAAAGGTTGCTCAGAAAATCGCGCGTGTGATTCGGGCTTCATCGGGTGGTTTTCCGTATGTCAAAGCGTTGGGGATGCTGGTCGATGGTCGCGCACAAGTGTCGATGAACTTTACAAACACATCTGAAACACCGCTGGCACCTGTGATTGAGTCTATCCGGCGAGAGGCTGCACAAGAGGGTGTAGCAATCCACCATTCTGAATTAATTGGCCTCATTTCGAACTCGGTGCTGGTGGATGTGGCGAGTGCATATTTACAACTGGAAGCATTTAGCTCGGAACAAATTCTAGAATATAAGCTTTCCCGTGTGTTGGGCGAAAACGATAACCACTTTCTTGAATAAATGAACTGGAGCGTTAGGTAACAATGACTTTAATTGACAGCGTTGCGACTGAACAACCGAAACAACTCAAAGGACTAGAACTCTACGCCCAACTGGGTCTGTTCCTAACCGTTCGCACGATTATGAACAGCGGTTTCCGGATGATCTATCCGTTTTTGCCCTTTATCGCGCGTGGATTAGGTGTCACGGAAGAAGCGGTAACACTAGGTATAACGCTGCGGTCAGCCGTTGGCTTATTCAGCCCATTTATTGGCTCGGTGGCCGATACATGGGGACGTAAGCGAGCCATGCTGCTGGGTTTGATCCTTTTCATTGGTTCAATGTTGCTGGTTTTTATTTCGCCTACCTATCCTGCACTTATTGCTTCTTTGGTTCTGACCAGTTTAAGCAAGATTATGTTTGATACTGCGATGTACGCCTATCTTGGTGACCGTGTTGATTACCGCCAACGGGGAATGGTTTCGGGCATTGCCGAGTTCGGCTGGTCAGGCGCATTTTTGCTGGGTATTCCCTTAGCCGGTTTTTTGATCCAGAACTTGGGCTGGGCTTCGCCTTTTCCATGTTTTGGGTTGATCGCTATCGGCATCCTGATCCTTCTATGGCGAGCGCTTCCAAATGATGTCGTATCGAAGGAGATTAGCCGCCCATCATTGATGCAAGGCTTGGAAATTGTTCGGCAGCATCCAGCCGGTATCGCTGCCTTACTGATGGCTTTTTTAATCACCACCAGCAATGAAACGGTGAACGTGGTTTACGGCAGTTGGATGGAGAATAATTTTGCACTTAAAGTGGCGGCTCTTGGGCTGGCCTCAACAGTCATCGGTATTGCCGAACTTTCTGGTGAAGGTCTTGTGGCCGGTTTTGTCGACCGCTTAGGTAAACGACGCGCGTTAGCAATTGGCATGAGTTTGTATGCGGTGACCTGTTTGCTCTTGCCCATACTCGGATTTCGGCTGGAAGGCGCATTAATCGGATTGTTCCTATTCTATCTAACCTTTGAATTCACAATCGTCAGCAGTATTCCCTTAATGACGGAACTTGTGCCGGGGGCGCGGGCTACGTATATCGCATTGGCAGCCGCCACACAATCTTTAGGACGGATGGCTGGATCACTCATTGGGCCGGTACTCTTCAAATCTGGTTTGGGTGCAAATGCGGTAGCCGCTGCGATCTTCACAGTGTTAGCGATGCTGCTATTGGGCTTGTATGTGAGGGAACGTCAAAATCGATAGTCATTAGCCTTTCGTCTAACATAATTATGCAAATGGGTTAGCTTGTATAGTCGGGCTAACCTTTTGATTCACAAAATGCACAAAATTCCATTTATCCGCCGAAATGGCAGGCGGGAAGCAGCCGAGAAACCGCCGAATTGGCACAACTGCATGGCTGTTGGCTCGGCTGCTTCCGCCATTGCAGCGGTTCCCTCCCTCAGTGCCGCCGCCGCCAATTTGGCATGTCGTGGTCGCGGCTACACAGGAGTAATCCGCCAACAATGCAAAAAAGGATTTAACCGCAGAGGCGCTGAGAACGCAGAAATCAATGCGGAGAGATTTAACGCAAAGGCGCGAGGGCGCGAAGACGCAAGGATTTTTAACACAGTCCACAGGAGGCTTCGCACAGGCACAATAACTCAAAGGTACAAAGAAGTTCGGCATGGATGGAGCACGCTCTCGATAGATTGGCGTGTAAATTCAGTTTAACGGATTAGAAAGGCCAATGGGTTACCATTTGGAAGAACATTTTGTCACTCTTTTGAGGGTTTGAGATTAACTCAGCACGGGAGAAATGTGCCATATTCGTTTATATGCGGTTGGAGAATGGTTTGCCAACAAACTGAAATTAAACTTTGTTTATAAGAGTTTAGTAGAGAGCAATGTTATGGGTGTGAAAATGAAAATGGAAGGTCATAAGCTCCGTCCCTACGAGAAATGGGAGAATATAAATCTGACGAAGTGAATTATTGTCGAGGGAGTGCATTGAGGGCTTCGGGATTGCTCAGACTGGATGTATCGCCCTGTGGCTCATTCAAATAATGCTTTTTGATGAGGCGGCGAATAATTTTACCAGTACGCGTTTTCGGTAGCTCAGCGACCAGATAGATGATACCCGGTTCGTAGGGTTTGCCCAGTAAATCAATGATATGTTGTTTTATGGCTTGAATGGAAGTGGTCATATTGGGCTTTAAGACGGCAAAGACGATCATTTCCTCGCCTTTTAGTGTATGTGGAACGTCTATGACCGCCGATTCTTGGACGGCTTGAATACGCCCAATAATATCCTCGATTTCGCCGGGGCCAGTACGCCGACCGGCTACTTTCAAGACATCATCTGCACGACCTTGATGAAACCAAAAACCATCTTCATCTACCTGAACAATATCACCGTGCCACCAAAGATGGGTTCCATGTGGAAAATAGGTTTGTAGATAGCGCGAGTCGTCCTCATTCCAAAATCCGCGTGTCTGGGCTGGCTGCGGCAGCGTGAAACATAGATAACCGGCTGCGCCTTTGGAAACAGGGTTGCCAGAGTCATCAACGATGATCGGTTTGATAGCTGGACTCACGCCTAAGCAGGTTGATTTAAGAGGCTGCATATAACTGGAGCAGAGAATTTCGGCAAAGAGTTCGGTACCCCCGCTAACGTTGATGATGGGCGCTCGTCCGTTCGTCCAACTGAAGTACCAATTCCAAGTGTCGGAATCAATCGGTTCGCCTGTGTGGGTAAATAGCCTAATTGAAGTGAGGTCATACGATTGAGGTGCTTCGGGT
>JACDGI010000964.1 GCA_013821665.1 Anaerolineae bacterium | reverse complement strand
GTGCGAGCCTCGGCGGCAGCACCAAATTGCCGTTCTCCCCCAACTGCGCGACCTATAATCGTGAAGGCTTTTATAACCATCGCGATGTTTCTTTTGTTGGTCGCCCTTTTCCCCTAGCCGAAGCCGATGAACATTTCCGCCGTTTGCGTGCATGGGGCATGACCTTCCTGCGCTTCCTCGTCACATGGGAAGCCATCGAACATGCTGGCCCCGGCCAATATGATCAAGATTACCTCAATTATCTCCGCGCCATCATCCAAAAAGCCGCTGAATATGACATTACTGTTTTCATTGATCCCCACCAAGATGTCTGGAGTCGTTGGACAGGCGGCGATGGTGCTCCCGGTTGGACACTCGAAGCCGTTGGCATGGACATCACCAAACTCGCTGTAACGGGCGCAGCCATCACGCATCAAACACATGGCGATCCTTTTCCACGCATGATCTGGCCGACCAATTATGAAAAGCTAGGCGCAGGCACGATGTTCAGCCTGTTCTTCGGTGGCAACGACTTCGCACCCGCCACGAAAATTGACGGTGTACCTGTTCAAGAATATCTGCAAAGCCATTACATCAACGCCATCAAACAGGTCGCCTTACGCCTCAAAGATTTACCGAATGTGGTCGGTTATGACAGCCTCAACGAACCCGGTGGTGGTTTCATCGGCGCACAAGACCTCAATACTCTTGGCGCTTCCCTGCTGACGATGGGTGCTTCGCCCACACCTTATCAAGCCATGCTGCTGGGCGCGGGACATCCGCTGGAAGTAGACATCATGCAGATGGGTTTCAACGGCGCGGAAACTACCGGCAAAGAGTTATTGAATCCCAACGGCGAACGGTTATGGCGCACGGGTTACGATTGCGTCTGGAAGCAAAACGGTGTTTGGACGGATGAGGGTGGTTCGGTTCGTCTGCTACACCCCGATTACTTTGCCTCTAAAAATGGTCAGCCAGTCAATTTCGCTGAAAATTATCTCAAACCCTTTATCAAGCGTTTCATCACCGCCATCCGTGAAATTCATCCGTCGGCGCTGCTCTTTTTGGAAGGTGTTCCCGGTGGCGCACATCCCCATTGGGGCGCGGATGATCCACCACAGGCCGTGAACGCTGCCCATTGGTATGACGTGATTACGCTCATCACCAAGCAATTTAACCCTGAATTCACCATCGACTTTATGACCAAGCAGCCTGTAACCGGCAAAGAAGCCGTCATCCAAGCCTTTACCGATCAACTCGGCGGTCTGAAAAACATGACTACCGAGCAAATGGGTGGCATTCCCACCATCATCGGTGAGTTTGGCATCCCGTTTGATCTGGACGAAAAACGTGCTTATCAAACCGGTGACTTCTCAACCCACACCCAAGCACTCGACTTCTACTACGACGCGATGGATGCTAACCTGCTCAACTGTACCATCTGGAATTACACCGCCGATAATACCAATGAACGTGGTGACCTGTGGAATGACGAAGACCTCTCCATCTTCAGCCGGGATCAGCAAGACGCGGATGATATTCACTCCGGTGGACGTGGATTGTCGGCCATCGTCCGGCCTTATGCCCGCAAAATCGCCGGTGAGCCAACCCGCATGGCCTTCGAGCTAAACACCAAAACTTTCGAACTCAGTTTTCGCCACGATCCAGCCGCTACCGCACCCACCGAAATCTTCCTGCCTGATTACCAGTATCCAAACGGCTACACGGTTGAACTCTCGGATGGTACTTACCACATCGAAGGTGATTTGCTGTTGGTTGAACACAGCACCAATCAAGAGACTCATTCAGTGCGTGTCGTGCCCAAAACCGCACTATAATAGAGGCTAACCAGCAGTGAGGATGTAAGCGATGGATTCAATTGTCGAAAATGTCGGGATGCCATTAGACGAATACATGCGGCTTTACGAAGAACAACCCTTCGAGCTGATTAACGGGGAGAAAGTAATCAAAATGCCGAATGTGATTGAACATGGCGACATTATTGAACTGATGTACCTTGCAATCTATATGATTGTCAGCGCGAAGCAGCTTGGGAAAATCATCCGCGAGATGCCCTTTGTCCTCAGCTATACATCCAATTGGGTCACCGGTTCGCGCATTCCCGACCTGATGTATTACACCGCTGAACGCCTCGCCGCTTTCCAAGAAGCCAATCCGAACTATAAAAAGATGCCTTATGTTCTCGTTCCTGATCTCGTTATCGAAGTCGTATCGCCAAATGACAATTTGAGTATATTAGATGAGAAAGTAGATCAATATTTACTGGATGGTGTACAAATCGTTTGGGTACTCGATCCGCAGAAGCAGCGGGCATCCGTCAGCAATCTGATTGCTCGTCAGCCTTTCACCAAACAGCAAACGCATCTCACACCAACCGATACATTAACAGGAGGCGACCTGATCCCGGGCTTCGAGATTCAAATCGCCTCTATTTTTGCCTAAGTGAAGGCGAATCTATTTTGCCAATGCTTCCAATGTTGCGCGTGGAATAGTACCGAGC
>JACDGI010000173.1 GCA_013821665.1 Anaerolineae bacterium | reverse complement strand
GTTCTACGGTGAAGGCTTCGCCAAGCTACAGGCGGCAGGCGCGCAAGTGCAGCGTCCGCTGTGGGCTTCGACCGGCACCAAAAATCCGGCTTACCCCGACACCATGTATCTTGACCGTTTGATCGGCAAGGACACTGTGAACACGGTTCCACCCGCGACTTTGAAGGCTTTCAAAGATCATGGTACGGCAGCCAATACGCTGGAAGATGACATCGACAAAGTTCAAGACACACTCGATATGCTGGCAGAAGTGGGCATCGATATGGCCCATGTGACTACACAGTTGCAGGCGGACGGCGTGACGCTTTTCGTTGAAGCATTCGAAAATCTGCTGAAGCAAGTAGAGGCAAAACGTGATGTTTTGCAAGCAGGTGTCATCAATAAACAAAATTTAGCCCTGGGCATTCACGGTGAAGCCGTTCAGACAGCCATAACAAAAATGGCGTCTGACAAAGTGAATGCCAGAATTTGGGGACGCGACGGCAGCGTATGGAAGGACCAGTCGAACGCAATCCACAAGATTGAAAACCGGCTGGGTTGGCTTGACACAGACAAAACGATTGATGTGGCACGGTTGAAAGACCTGCAAAATAACATCAAGAACGGCAGCTTTAGCCATGTGCTTTTGCTGGGGATGGGCGGTAGCAGTCTCGCGCCGGAGGTGCTTTATCAGACCTTCGGGCGACAAGCTGGTTTCCCCGAATTCCACATGTTGGATAGCACCGATCCTGAGACTATTCGGCAGGTTGAAAAAGCAATTGATGTCAAGAACACTCTGTTCATCGTCTCCAGTAAATCTGGTGGGACGATTGAAACCGAGATGTTCGCCAAGTATTTCTATGACAAAAGCGGCAAGAATGGCAAGCAGTTCATTGCCATTACGGATGCGGGCAGCGGCTTAGAAACCGATGCCAAAGACAAAGAGTATCTGGATATTTTCTTGAACCCGCCCGATATTGGCGGACGTTACAGTGCGCTGAGTTATGTGGGCATGGTTCCGGCAGCGTTGATGGGTCTGGATTTAGACCAGTTAGCCGCTGAAAGCAACCGCATGATGAAAGCCTGTTCGTCCATCATTCCAGAGCAGCAGCATCCCGGTATCTGGTTGGGTGCGATTATGGGCATCATCGGGCAGCAGGGACGCGATAAGGTAACGATCCAGACGAGCGCCAGTATCGCCAGCTTTGGCAATTGGATTGAACAACTGATTGCCGAAAGCACTGGTAAAGAGGGCAAGGGCATCTTACCGGTGGTCGGGGCGACGGTTGGGCATCCGCATGATTACTCGTCTGATCGGCTGTTTGTTTACCTGAAGGTTGATGATGATCCGAGCAATGAAGAGATCGACAACAGCATACGGGCGCTACGCGAAGCCGGTCATCCGCGTGTGACGCTGTATGTGCCCAACAAGTATTCTTTAGCGGGTGAATTTTTCCGCTGGGAATATGCGACGGCCATCGTCGGTAAGGTGCTGGAGATCAACCCGTTTGATGAGCCGAATGTCACCGAAAGCAAAGATAACACGGCTCGCTTGATAACCGCTTACAACAACAGCGGTTTACCGAGCAGCGAACATGCCTTCAAAGAAGGGAACGTCGAGTTGTTTGCCGATGAGAAGATGCTGCGCTTGTTGAGCGAACTGTGTTTGCAGCACAACTACAACAGCGGTGATTTGACCGGCATGTTGGCATCCTTCATCAATTCAACGATGGCCGGTGATTATTTCGCGTTACAGGCTTATTTGCCGATGACGGCTGAAATCACCGAGGCTTTAGAAGAACTGCGGCGGCGGCTGCGCCATTCGACGCGCCGTGCGGTAACGTTGGGCTTCGGGCCACGTTTCCTGCACAGTACTGGACAGTTTCACAAAGGTGGGCCGAACAGTGGGAACTTCATTCAACTCACATGTGACGACGATGAAGATATTGATATTCCGGGGGAGAATTTGACCTTCGGTGTATTGAAGGCCGCGCAATCGGCGGGTGATCTGGAAGCGCTGCGCCATAAAGAGCGCCGTGCGATCCGGTTGCATATCGACCATGATCTCATGCAGGGTCTCGATATTCTGATGAAGGCTATTGATCTAGTGGACGAACGGCGGAAGTAGTTAAAGACAAGTACTGATTTCAGAGTGCTGAGTACAAAGTGAAATGCTAAGGACGTATCCGTGAAACCGGATGCGTCCTTTTTTGCTATCCATAACTGGCACTGTAATAATCCTTAACACTCTTTCAGGATAATCAAGCTGCATAATTGTATGTATTGGTTACTGTATATGAGTAAAAAGTGTTTCCATGTCGTATTCAGCCAGTTGGTATATTAAAGACGAAATCATTTACACCCACTATTGGGGCGTGACCACACCCGAAGATTTGCGTAAGTGCCTCCTCGAAACAAAGGCTTTGATGGATAGCAGCCCATGCTCGATTATCCACGTTATTTGTGATGTGGGTGATGTGGTAGTCCCAGTTCCATTTAAGGACTCGATGCAGATTGTTCGTGAAGTAGGACCGCACGAAAGAGCAGGATGGAACCTCAACATCCGTGAAAAGTCAACGTTAGTCAAGATGGGAGCGGCACTCGGTTCGTCAATTTTTAAACTGCGATTTAGAGCCTTTTCGACGTTGGAGCAAGCCATCGCCCATCTGAAGTTTTTCGACTCAGCCATTAGTTGGGATAAAGTCATTAAACCCGCCGCATAGGTCAAACTTTTACCAATACTGTATGACGAGCAATAGCGTCATAATGGTTTGAATACAAAAAGGCGAGTCAGGTTTTCCGACTCGTCTTTTTTATTGTTCTATGAATAGGTGAAAAGCCAATTGGTTGCAGGTAACTTGTTCGTTAAATCTTGTATGGACGATTTTGAAAGATCAACTAACAAGACCTCGACATTCGGAAAAGTAGGGTCGCAGTTGCAATCATACGAACCATCGGCACTGGTAAAAAGAAACGTGTCATTGCTCAACCACTTTATGATTCCATAGAAACGCCCTGCTACATCTATATCCCGGATGAGCTTGCCTGTTTTGAGATCAACCACGAGCAATTTACTCGTAATTATTTCGTTGTGCTGCTCATATGTTGAAAGTGCCAGATAACGGCCATCAGGAGAAATTTTTGAGTATAGGAATCCGGTAGCCAAAGACACTGTCGATGTATAAACTTCAGTTATATGATTTTGGTTTAAGCGAAGAATATGCCATTGAATATCTGGCAAACTGTCCCTGTTTGAATCACCAAGGTCATCATTCGTGACGATATAGTCTTGGTTCAGGAAATAGGTGTTTCCGTTATCCGTTTCGATACCAGTGATTAAAAAAAGTGCCTGAAACAAATCTGAGTTTTGGAAATCAGCACTTGGCGATAAGACGAGAGAAGAATGCGCTTCGAGATCAACCTTATAAAGCGACTGTAGAATGACGTCTTCAGGGCCGCCGACACAACCTACCGTAAAATAGATGAGCTGCACCTGCTTTGCCCATTCGCGTTCGCAAATAGAGCTAAATATATTGTCCGGTAGAACGCTAGTATTAAACAATCCAGTCGTCTGACCATCGAGCGTCAGCACTTCTAGTGTCGTCTGATTATTGGCGAGCATCTCAAATATCAAATGGTCATTATCTAGCCATTGAAATGATCTTATAAACTGGCTTTCCAATGTGGGTGTAATCGGAATCACGCGCTTCGATTGGACTTCGAAATAATTTATAGCGGCGTGATCGGTGGGTTTAGTCAGGTTGGTTTGAGCAAATAGAAATCCGCGGCTATCTGGTGACCAATGAATTTCTACGGGCAAACTGTTTTCTGATGACCAGATTTCATCACCAGTTACTGTATAAACAAATAACCAATTGCCTGAATTCGACGAGGCGGGAAAGGCTACATATTTCTGGTCGGGTGAGATGATGATGTCATCGGCATACCAGATAAGCCACTCATCTTTTTCAGATAATTGGTTATTTAAGTGAAATTTGAGCGGCAAATGCCCAAGTAAGGTAATGACACTTGCGCTATCAACCGACTGAAAGGTGATCGGTTCATAGTCCACTGATTGCAAAACAACGGCTTTTATCGAATTGTTCTGAGCAGAAACAGGCGAAAGAAGTAAACTACTTATCAGAAAAACAAGGAGCAGAAGGAGCAGCGATTGAGGTTTTATGATGTGCTTCATCGCGTACTCCTATTTTGGTGCAGAGAAAAGTTAACTTAGACTGAGATTTTGCGCCGGTTGTTATAGATGAGCAAGCCAACGGCGATGATCACCATGACAATGCCGATGATCGTCCACTGTGAGGTATTGGACATAAAGCTGCCCTGAATTACCCCGATACCTTGAAAGAACCAGACTCCACCCATCAACGCAATCAAGACAGCGACGACATTAATTCCGAGTTTCATAATGATGCATCCTTATCGAAAACCAATTGAGAGTAGTTGGAATGTAGACAGTGTCATACCTTAAAGTATTACAGCGAGTCCACTGGCAGCGTTTCACTCATGGCGATTTGAGCAAATGTCTCGCGTGACACCGGATCATTGTGTCCATCGACATAGGTGTCATAATCTGGACGAACAAGCGAGCGCATCATGGCAAAATCGTAGGTATCGCCGGGATTACGCAGATGCAAGGGCGGAGGATAGAAACAATCGCCGACGAACATAATCCGTGACTGTGGCAGACGAACCACGACCGAATCCGGCGCATGATTACCACCCACATGTTCAATTTCGATGGTCACACCGTCGATATACATGTTCATTTTTTGGGTAAGCACCAGTTCCGGCTGCACGATGCGGAAGTTGCGCCATTCTTCCATCGCCCGCATCATGGCACGCAGACCGGGTTCACGAGCCGGTGAACGCTGGATTTCTTCCATGATGTAATTGTTGCCCCATGGACGGGTCGCCATTTCAGCGAGTTGGCGCTGCCCTAATTCGTGGGCTACAGCCGGAGCGCCGAAGACCATCGCCCCAAAGACATGATCCCAATGGGTATGGGTATAGATAATGTTATAGACCGAGGGCGCTTGAATGTCATCAAGGGTGATCATGATGCGTCGGGCGTGACGCGGGCTGTTGCCACCATCCACCAGAATTGTGTGCTTTTCCGTAACAATGATGCCGACGTTGGGCTGCGATTGAGCGCGCACCGGATCGGGATCGCGCGGGAAAATCCAGACATTGTCAGCCAGTTTAACAAGCGTATCCGCCATAATGACCTCCACTTCAATCATAATACAGCCAGAGGTTACGTGAAAGTGTGGTCATTCGTATGTAATTGTCATCAAATCGGAAAGCCTAATCGGACGATTGCCAGCGTTGGCTGTTGGACTTGCCAGCAACATAGCTGTTCATGAAGGCAAACTCGATGGTAAACACAAACAGGATATATTGATCTTGCGGCGCATAAGACGAGGCCTTTAGCGCTTGCTCACGTAAGAGAGGATCGTCCGTGAATGTGCCACGTCCCCGGACATAAAACTCACCCTCACCACCGCTTGAATTTTCAACCGAGCAATGTATTGTGTAGCGGGCATCACGCTGTAAATCCTTGCCTTTGGGTGATGTAGGCTCCATAAAGAGAAACAACTGCTCACCAACAATTGGGGTCACCGGATACACACGCGGGCCGCCATCTGCGCGCAGCGTACCGAGATAAGCCACACCACTTTGAAAACGGGCTTTACCAAAGGCCGCCAATTCTGGAACCTGCCGTGCGAATTCTGCCCAACTGGTCATGATTAAATTTCCTTTTACAACCTAATCACTTTTCTTTTTCTTGACTTTTGCCTCAGCCTTTTTGAGATTCTCTGCCACTCGAAATTGAACCATCCGGCCAATCAATTCCAGTGGCAAAGGTTCGTTAAATTGGAACTGTACCGAGCCTTTTGCGCCCTTATACACGGATAATTCATCCGCGAAGGCTTTAATCGCACTCGGTGCGGGATAAAATCCGATGTGGTTTTTGCCAGCCGAAAAATAGACTAAGTTGCCTTTTTGAGCGAAAGCCGGCATTTGATAGCTGATGATTTCTTGGGCATCCGGCGCAGCATCTTTGATGGTCGCCCGTAAGGCTTGCAACAGGGCTTGTATCGGTTCAGGGAAGGTGGCGATGTACTCGTCAATGGACTGAAAACCTACTTTGTTGTCGGCCATAACTTCTCCTATTGCTGTTGATAGAGAGAAGTGTAGTCCGGTTTTGAAAGTCGAGCCATTTAGCGTTCGTTGACCTGCGCCAGAACCGGTTTTATGTCAATGATGGGCGTGCCGTCGATGGCTTCGAGTGGAGCAACTTTTAGACGACTGCCATCCACCTCTAAGACTGAAACTTCGTGCAGCCCAATCGGGTTGGGACGATGCGGCGAGCGTGTCGCAAATACGCCTGTTAAGGGCGCATCCAAATTGCCGCGCGGATGAACCTGAAGGACATCGCGCTGCGCACGGTGAAGCCACGTCAGAACGATGAGATTATCGCCAATCTGGATGCCTGCCAGTGCAGGAGCGACTTGCGGCGTTAATTCCAGCCATGCTTCGTAGCCACCTTCATCGCCCTGCCGGGGTGCGTCCGCCAGATCAGCCAGCGCTGAATGTATCACGCCGATTGGTTCAAATGAGTAAGTGTTTTCGTTCAAGGTGTGTCCTTCGTGTTGATGTGGGCGGCCACGCTTGCAACAAAGCCGCCCACACGCTGACTTAACGGGCGGCGATTGCCGCTTGAGGCTGGCGCTGTGATTTATAGTGACCGGGAACGGCGCGTAAGCTGACGTTCAGACGGTTATAACTGTTGATGACGATTACGGCCATCGTCAGCTTAATGATCTCGGTTTCGGTGAACTGCTGGCGCACCTGCTCGTAAATGGCATCAGGGACACAGCTCTCGCTAACCAGCGTCACGGCTTCTGTCCATTCGAGTGCAGCGCGTTCGCGGTCACTGAAAAATGGTGTTTCGCGCCACGCATCTAAACTATACAGGCGCTGTTCGGTTTCGCCGCTCACACGCGCATCCTTGGTGTGCATATCGAGGCAGAAGGCACAGTGGTTAATCTGCGAGGCGCGGATCAGCACCAGATCGAGCAATGAACGTTCCAAGCCGCTGTTATCCACGTAATCGCCCATGACCTTCAAAGCTTGATACGCACCGGGATCTGCCTTATAGGCGTTAATTCGGGGTTGCATGGTATTTCTCCTTATCGTTCTGAAAATTCAGAACGTGTTGTTGTGTAAGCTATCGAGTTGTTGTTGTAAATAGGCGCGCTCGGCGGTGTTGCCGCACAGAGCAAGCGCTCGTTCGTAGGCATCAGCAGCCGCCTCACGCTGATTCATACGGCGCAGCAAATCAGCGCGGGCAGCATGATAGGGATAAAAGTCGTCTACACCCTCAATCCGGTGGAGCAGAGTCAAAGCGACAGATGGACCCTGTGCCATCGCTACGGCTACAGCGCGGTTGACCTCAACCACAGGCGACGGCATCATCATGACCAGCGTGCCATAAAGCGCCGCAATTTGCTGCCAGTCGGTCTCATCGGGCGTAGGTGCTTCGGCATGCAGCGCACTGATGGCGGCTTGCACCTGATATGGCCCCGGTGCATAAAGCGTGAGTGCTTCATCAAGGACAGCAATGCCTTCTCTGATTTTCGCCTGATCCCAGCGCGTCCGATCTTGATCGTCCAGCAGCACGAGATTACCCGCCGCATCGGAGCGAGTCTCACGGCGCGAGTCGTGCAGCAGCATGAGCGCCAATAAGCCGCGTGCCTCGGCGCTTTCCGGCAGCAGATTAACCAGCAGCCGGCACAAACGGATCGCCTCACTGGACAAGTCGCTGCGTGTTAAACTGTCGCCAGCGGTAGTGACGTAGCCTTCGTTGAAGATCAGGTAAATGACGGCCAGCAGCGCATCGAGTCGTTCTGGCAGCAAGTCGGCAGGTGGCACACGGTAGGGAATACCCGCGTTATGGATTTTTGCCCGCGCCCGTGCCAGTCGCTGCGCCATCGTCGGCACAGGTACTAGGAACGCCCGTGCGATCTCCGGCGTGGATAACCCGCCCAATGTATGCAGCGTCAGGGCAACCTGCGCCTCCAATGCCAATGACGGATGGCAGCAGGTGAACATCAGTTTTAGCCGGTCATCCGGGATGGATTCCATCTCGGTTTCCTCCTGCTCGTCCGTGGCTTCATTATCCAGAATGACTTCGTTGCGTTCCTGTGTTGAGGCGCGTCGAATGCGGTCAATCGCACGGCGCTTGGCGACAGTCGTCAACCATGCGCCCGGATTTTGAGGAACGCCGTCGATTTTCCAGCGTTCCAGCGCATTCACAAGCGCATCCTGCAGGGCATCCTCAGCCAGCGTGAAGTCTCCAAGCTGGCTGATAAGTGCGGCCATAACCCGCCCGTGTTCTTCGCGGAATGTCTTTTCGATTTGTGCTGCTGCCGTCATGGGTTAATCAGAACCTGCGTTGACTATTGCGCGCCACTCCATAAGGGTCGAACCTCAATCGTGCCCCATTGCGCGCCGGGGATTTTGGCTGCCCAGCTCGTGGCTTCATCGAGGTCTTTGCAGTCGATGAGAAAGAAGCCGCCTAACTGCTCGTGCGTTTCGGCGAACGGGCCGTCGGCGATGATGGTCTTGCCGTTGCGGACGCGCACACTAGTTGCGTCGCTGACGGGTGCCAGTCCGTTGGTGTCGATAAGCACACCGGCGTTTTTCATGTCCACCGTCAGGGACTGCCACACTTGTGCAGCGGCTTTAAATTCTTCGGGGCTGTAGTTGGGAACTTCGGTTTGGTTGCCGTAAATTAGCAGCATGTACTTCATGAGTTTGTTCTCCTGTTTGCGACTTCTATACGGACAATTTCGAGCCTGATAGTACTCAGCCAGTGCGTGTTCTCAGTTCTTAGCTCACTGCTTTCTTCACCAACGCAATGATCTTTTTTTCTTCGGTGGCGGTCAGTTCATTCAATGCATAGGAAGTAGGCCACATCTCGCCGTCATCGAGGTTCGCAACATCGTTGAAACCCAGCGTCGAATACCGTGCGTTGAACTTCTGCCTGTTCTGGAAGAAACAGACGAACTTGCCATCCTTGTCGGCATAGGCAGGCATTCCGTACCACGTTTTCGGTGAGAGGTCTGGCGCATTGGCTTTGACGATCTCATGGATGCGCTTTGCCATGCTCTTATCCGGTTCCGGCATCTCATCAATTTTCGCCAGCACATCGTTTTCCCAGTTCGCCTTGTCATCTTGTGCCTTCAGTTCTTTGGCGTGTTCCTTCATCGCAGCGCGTTCCGCAGCGGTGAATCCTTTGGACTTCTGCGTGTCTTTCTTTTCAGCTTGGCTCATGGAAAACTCCTCTGATAGTGCCTAAAAATATTGATTGGATGCGATACGAACAAGTACGGGTGTTACTGTGTAAGTCCGATGATGTTGCCGTCGGTGTCTTTGACCACGGCAATCAGCTTACCGCCACCTACATCGGTGACATCTTGCACGGAGGTTGCGCCAGCAGCGAGCAGTGCTTGCAGACTTTGCTTGATGTCGTCCACTTGATAGTAAGGGGTCATGCCGTGTTTGTGACCGTTGGGGTCTAAACCGATGTCCTGACCTGCGACCTTATAACCGACGTAATAAGGTGCATCCGCATAAGGTTCTACACCCAAAAGCGCGGTGAACAATACTTTGGCCTTGGCAAGATCTTTAACGGGATAAACGACTGTTTTGACACCTTGATTCATGATGATCTCCTGTACGTTGTTAGATTATCGGCTGTTTTGCCCTTCTATACAAACGTCGTGCTGGAAAGCACCAAAATGACAGGTCGATAAACGCTCTCATCATTTACTCATCTTAGGATCGTTCAAGTGCTTTTTAGCTCGCGCTCGATCAGTGCTTTGCGTTCAATCCAAGGTAGCGCTAATGTCCAGACAATCAATGGAATGAGGCTGACAATGCCTGTGCCAATCACGAAATTTTGGACAGGTATATCTTTGAGTCGATCCAGCAGCAAGCCGGTAATAATGATGCTGACTACACTTGCGAGTTGGAAGCCTGCCGAATCCAGCGCAAATAAACGGCCAAGAAATTTGTCGGGAACGGTTTTTTGCAGGATGACCGAGCTGTACGTCCAATAGACTGAACTGCCCATCGCCTTGACCAATAATCCGAGCGCGGCGATAAACAGCGTGGGTGCGCCGCCAAAGAAAAACCATCCGAGCGTGATGCACACGTAGCCAATGGAAATGTAGCGCCGCATAATGCGAATCGAATCGGCGTTGAAGCGGTTGAGGATAATCGGGCCGAGCACAGCACCGAGGCCAAAGGCCGCATACATGATGCCCAACGATCCGGTTCCATTTTCACCGATCACGAAGCGCTGTGTGGCGTACAAGGCCATAAAGGTATCGAGGCTGCCGATGCTGCCGCCTAATTTGATCAGCAGCGTGGCGGCGGTGGCCGGACGTTTAGCGATGTAGCGCAGCCCATCCACAAATCCCATTTGTGATTTGGGTTCCGCAACGGCTGGTTTATCGGCTGCGGTGCTGGCGGCTGCGTTCTGCCCGATATGGATAGAGGCGATCAACAATGCCGAGAGTGCAAAACTAGCGGCATCAACCACCAGTGCGGTGCTGGTTCCGAATAAGCCAGCGACCGCGCCGCCAATGGCTGCTCCTGCCGCTAACATGACTGACCATGTGGCACTGCCGAGGAAGTTGGCTTTAACCAGATCGTCAGGGATGACGAGGCTGGGCAGAATCGCGTTGCGCGCCGGATCAAACATGGCGGAGAAGCTGAATTGCAGCGCCGTCAGCAGGTAGATGATCCATAGGTGGCTGGCATCACTGACCAGCAGGAAACCCAGCACAATGAGTACGCGGGCACTGTCGCTGATAATCATCAACAGTTTGCGGTTGAGTCGATCTACCAGCACCCCCGCGAACGGCCCGACGATCAACGGCGGTAGGAAGCGAGCGACGAGTAATGCGCTCACCGCCACGCCGGAGCCGTTGCTGAAACGGGCGACCAATGCCAGCAGCGCGATGGTATCAAACCAATCACCCAGCAAACTGATGGCCTGAGCCGCCCAGAGTCGGGCATAAGCGGGATTGCGGCGCAAGAGTTGGATGTAAGCGTACAAAATAGATGATCCTTTATTGTGACGAAACCGCAAAAATTTTCTTATGACCTTGATTATCGGCTTATTGTGGTGATCTATACAACTGTCCTATAGTATTACGACTGTTGACATGTAAGCTTTTGCTTACGTATAATAAAGTCATGTCAACCGTTCATAACAGAAGCGCGAGGTGCGGATGCTGAATACCACCCAAAATGTCAAGCAAGCCGATGCGGATGTGTTCGCTGCCATCGCCCATCCGGTGCGCCGACAACTGCTCGATATGCTCAGTAAAGGCGACCAGTCGGTGAATGAACTGGCTACACCTTTTGACATGAGCCGACCGGCTATCTCGCAGCATCTCCGAATTTTATTGGATGTGGGATTGGTATCCGAACAGCGGCAGGGACGCGAACGGCGCTACCAACTGCATCCCGAAGGGCTGATGCAAGTTCAACGCTGGTTACAAACTTATCAACGCTTCTGGACTAACCGGCTAGACGCGCTGGGTCATTTCTTGGAGGAACAAGAGTGAGTGACGATTCGATAGTCATTGATATTTTTTATCCTTATCCGGTGAGCCGTGTGTGGGACGCGCTGGTGGATAGTGAGTCATTGGCGGAGTGGCTGATGCCAAATGATTTTGTGCCACAGGTCGGACATCGTTTTACTTTTGTGCCTTCGGCGCAGCAGGGTTGGAGTGGCGTGATTGAGTGTGAGGTGGTGGAAGTTAAAGATCAAAGCCGCATCAGCTACACATGGAATAACGAGCCCAGCCACCTCGAATCGTTGGTCACTTTTTCGCTCGAACCCGCACAAGGTGGAACGAATTTACGGTTGGAACACACTGGATTTGAGAGTGCTGGACAGGCCGGACTTAGCATCCGTGACATGCTGGGCAAGGGCTGGAATTCGCGGGTACTGCGCGAGAAACTTCCAGCGCTCCTGAGTTCGCAGGATAAAAATTAGCAATAAGAATCGAAATCGTGGGG
>JACDGI010000963.1 GCA_013821665.1 Anaerolineae bacterium | reverse complement strand
CCATTTGGCTCAACACGATCCGATGGTTTTGTTTTCGTCCCATTTTCCAGTATCCTTCTCTCACAATTGCTTTAGGATACACTCTTTCTTAGTTTATTTCTGTGGTCGTCTACTAGTTGGCAAAGTTGGCGGCGACAACTTTTTTGCTAAATCGCCGCGAACGTAGCCGGGCCATCCGCCGAAACAGTGACATTTTTGCCGACTTCGCCAAAAGGAACCATCATGGAACGACAGAATTTTGCCGGCAATTCGCCCTTCGAGCCAGTCATCGGTTACTCGCGGATTGTGAAGGTCGGGCCATTCATATATGTAGCTGGAACAACGGCTACCGATGCTGAGGGTAAAATCGTCGGGGTTGGTGATCCTTATGCCCAGACGGTGCAAATTATCCATAACATTGAGGCAGCCTTAATCCGTGCCGGTGGCAGCCTCAAAGACGTGGTACGCACACGCATGTATATCGTTAGTTCGGAACATTCGGAGGCGGTGGGACGGGCACACGGTGAATTCTTCAAAGATATTCGTCCGGTCGCCGCCATGATCGAGGTCAAAGCCTTTATCTCGCCGGAGATGCTGGTCGAAATTGAAGCCGACGCGGTCTTAACTGACTAACTCACCTTACGCAGAAGCATCTATCTTTTTGGTTTACTCTCTCAAACAGAATGTGAAAAGGGTTCGGCTGTTTAAAAGTCCCTCGCCCTGAGGGAGAGGGATTTAGGGTGAGGGTTAAGTGCGTAACGTGACCGACTAATTAAGGCTGCGCCGCTGCCACACTTTGCTGAATCAATTGGGCGAAAGTCTGCAACTCGCTCGCTTCAAGATCCGACACTGCCCAATAAGTGGTGTTCGCCGCCGTCCAATTGATCAGGTGATAGCCTTGAATACTGGTCGGAGCGGTTTCGGGTGCTTCGGTCGAAGGCCAGATGAACAGGTTGATGATGTGTTTATCTTTTTGATAAACCAAGGCCGTAACTGGACGATTATCCAGATAATCAATCCGTCCGCCGATCAGCGGATAACCTTGATCAGCCAGATTGATGACCACCGGCGCAAAATCCAACTTGCCATCGAACCAAGGTTTCACGGTATGTTGGTCAGTCGAAATCACATCCGATAGATGATCGACCATCAACGAGCGAATGTGGCTATCCACCACTTCTTGAGCCAGCGAGTCGCTGGTGCTGTTCGCAGGAACAATAAAGTGAAACAGACCTGCCGTTAGAATCACACCTATCAGCAAAGCCGCCACCCTATTCAGCGGGACACTGTAGCGCAGCATATTCGACCAAACCAGTTTATCGGCTGGTTTGATCGACGCACGAATGCGGTCTTCCAGTCCGGCAGGCGCTCGCATATAAAGTGAATCGCCTTGTGACGCTTCTTTAATCACCCGCCGATTTTGGAGACGCAGCGTACAGGCTGGACACTCGGCTAAATGCTTCTCGATGTCCAAGCTGGTCATCAGATCCACTTCGGTATCCAAGTAGGCATCAAGCAGGGTTCTTAACTGGGAGCAATCCATGTTAGGCCTCCCTCTCTTGGCGATCTATCAACGATTTTTGAAGCCGGTCACGGGCGCGGGATAAACGCGACATGACCGTTCCCAACGGAATATTCGCCACAGATGCGATCTCCTTATAAGCTAACCCTTCCAGGTCGTGCAGCACAATCACCTCACGGTATTCCACTGGTAAAGCCGCAATCGCCTCGCGCAGCCGTTGGAAATCCGCCTTTTGCAGATACGAACTTTCCAAGCTGACGAGGTTGGTATCTGGCAGTTCGTCTTCCAACAGTTCTGCTCCCATATTCATCCGGTTCTGGCGCATCCACGTATAGGTGGTGTTGCGAACAATCGATAACAACCATGCATGGCTGTTACCACCGTGATAACTGTCAAAGAATTTGAAAGCCCTCAGGTAGGCTTCCTGAACAACATCCTCTGCGTCCTGACTGTCTCCGGTTAACCAGTACGCCAGATTAAAAGCCGCGTCCATATGAGGCAGTGCGACTTGTTCAAATTGGCTATGCATGTTCTGAGCCTTCAAACCATTTCCATTCTACTGGGCACAGAGTATCGAACGTGTTTCAGCTTCGGTTTACCTGTAATCGGGCACTCTGCCAACCAGCATAACTCTTTTAAGACTCACTTCCATCCTATTTTATTCCCGTCATGAGAAGACATTCATTTATGGGAATATTTGGGATGATGTTGGAGTTTATATCGTTGGAAGTCAAAAACTCCAATACAGAAGATTTAGAAAGGGAATACGTACATGAATTCGTTACAGGTTCTTCCAGTTCCTAACCGACGTTGGCTCACCCGCTTGAGCGTCTTGCTCCTTGTGGTGTTAGCCCTTGCCCTCTTAGCTTGGGTGCAATCACCCATCCATGCACAAGCCCCTGCCCCCAAAGCCTACGTGGGCATCTTTAAGGATAACGTCGTTGCCGTCATCGACACCAGCACCAACAAAGTCCTAAGCAACATTCCGATACCGGCTGGCCCCCACGG
>JACDGI010000962.1 GCA_013821665.1 Anaerolineae bacterium | reverse complement strand
TAGGTAGGGAGGGAAAGACTGCAATTTGAACATTCATTAATCCCCTTGTACGGGTATCAATCGGGTGCGGCGTGAGGCAATGAGAAATCCGACCAAAATGGCGACATCAACGAGTATTCCGCGAAAGGCGACTGTCCAATCTAAGGCGGTCACGAGGAAGGAAATCAAGGTGATGGCGAGCAGAACAGGCTGCCAGCGCGGCCAACGTCTGATCATGGCAGAAGCGATTGCTAGAAAGCCCAGTGATGGGATGAGCCAGAGAATGCTAAAGGCTCGCATTCCAACTCCACCTAAATCCATTTGTCCACCAAGAATGGTTGTTTTGTAGGCTAAGTCGGGAATGACCATAAGCGGCCAGTAGGCAAAAAAGCCCATCAAATGAACGAGGCCGTGCAGTCCCAAGAATATTGCGCCGATGATCCAAAATATATCAACCATTTGAGTCCTACTTTTCATCCATGAAGTTGTGATGTTCGTACTTAAATAGCATATGGGGAGAGGTAAGTAGGAGGCAGTGGAATGGGGCATGTAACGAGATGACATTCATCATCATTTTCTTGAACGATAGGTATAAGTCCGTGATGACCTGTTAAAATCTATAGACAATCAACAAACTGACCTTGCAAACTCTTGACGACCATTGAAAACTATGTTATTGTCAGCAATGTTGTGAAAGGAGAGGTGTTCATGGTATTAGTCAAACCACGTATAGAAAACGGATCAGTATATTCCAGACAGGAAGCGGCAGAAGCGCTGGGCGTGAGCCTTAGTACGCTGAAACGTCTGATTCGCAAGGGACACCTCAAAGTGAGTAAACCGGACGGAATGCGTCGGGTATTCATTACCGGCGAAAGTATCCAGTCAATGCTGGATAATACCGTCGTAGAGCGAGGTGCTTGAGCATGTCTGCACGTCATATCGAACTCTGGCTTAATAGCATACCGTGCCAAACCGGGCTTACCCTGTCATTGAAGACGGGTCTGTTCGATGCGCCCATCGCTGGTCGTGGTCATGAGTATTCGCCATTAGCAGCGTTCGGTAGTGACCCTAGCCGTCAGTCTCACGAAAGGTGGCTCTATCCGTAGAGGATACAGCACCGACCACATAGTGGTTCCCTACTAAGGGCGTGAGACTGGAAAAAAATCTAGTCCACGCCCTTTTTATTTGTCTTTTGAAAGTCATAGCGGCACGAGGTAAATAATGATGTTACAAGCACACTACCCAAACCGTGATTTTCTCCTCACTGATGCAGGGTTGGAAGCCGTGGTTGAGGTCTTTGATGATCTGCACGACGCTGCCAGCGAAGGACAGCTTCAAGAACTGACTGCTCTTGATAACCGGGAATTATTGGGTTGGCTGCGCGAATTGGTATTCACCGCGCAAGAAACCATTAGTGAGATTGAAAGCCGCACGGCGCGGACAACCCGACAGGAACCCGTCCTGCGGTTGGTGAAGTAGCCATATAGCAGGTGGCGACTTCCCCGGTCGCCACCGATAAACAAGTCGCTCATTTATAGTCGTTAGTCTTTAGTTATTGCTAAAGCACTGGCGACTTATTAGCAGTGATCACTCAATTGGGTAATCCCTGCACAGCAATACCATAACAAACAGTACGAATACGAGTTCCAAACTTCAATTGATTGTGTTTTAGCGTAAGCCACATCAGTGGGTAAAATAGGTGTGTGGCTGTAATGCCACTTGAAATTTTGACCAGTGGTTCAAACGCACCACTGATAAGCAGGTCGGCGGGGAAGCCATGCGCAATACGGGTGTTGGCTCGGCTTCCCTACCTTTTTTAAGCGATGGTAGCATGGAATGTTACCCGACGCAGCACGCTGCGTCCCTACGATCTGATACCTGACTTAAGGATAGAATAATAACCTTATTTATGCCGCAGTTTAGTTACTTTGATTAAAACAAATGGTCGGATTAATAACCCCCAGTTAATGAATTTGCGCTATAATCAAGATTGTGTGAAAATTAACGCAAAGGCAACGACCATCGCAAAGTGAGTTTTGCAGAGGTGGATTTGTGTCTACTATTTTTGCGCTGAAGAACCGGGTACTGCTACTGAACGGGAGCAATTGGGAGCCGCTGGCGGTGATTTCTGTGCCGCGCGCGATCAATTTGCTGCTGGCAGGTAAGGCCGTGGTCATCGAGCAATCCGGTCACTTCCTCCAAACCATCCGCGACCAATTTCCTGTGCCGTCGGTGATCGCGCTGCGGACGTATATAAATGTGCCACGCAGACAGGCACATTGGAGCCGTAAAGGGGTGCTGGTGCGGGATAACTACACCTGTATATACTGCGGTGTCCAACCGGGAGCGCTGTTGAAGGGTAAGCCACTTTCGCGGCACGACTTCACAGTTGACCACATTTTCCCGAAGTCGCGTGGCGGAAAAGATGTTTGGACGAATACGGCTTGCGCTTGCTACAACTGCAACCACCGTAAGGGCGACAAGCTGCCAAACGAACTGGGTATGAAGCTGAAGTGGGAGCCTAAGACTCC
>JACDGI010000961.1 GCA_013821665.1 Anaerolineae bacterium | reverse complement strand
GATTATGGCCTGACCGAACAACAACTCATGGATTTTCACCGTCCGCGAATGGCGGTTTTAGCGGCATCCGGTGCGGATATGTTGGCTTGCGAAACGATCCCCTGCCTCGTGGAAGCTCAAGCGCTCGTTCATCTGTTGGATGAATTCCCTAACATCAGCGCGTGGGTCAGTTTTAGCGCCCGCGATGGCGAACATACTAATCATGGCGAACGGCTGGCTGACTGCGCGGCTTTGCTGGGCGTACATCCGCAGGTGGCGGCTATCGGCGTGAACTGTACCGTACCACACTATATTCCTGATTTGGTTCGAGCGGCTCGTTCGGCGACTGACAAACCGATTTTGGTCTATCCAAATTCCGGTGAGACTTACGATTCGAACACCAAATCATGGAGTGGTGAGGATACCTGCCAAGCTTTCGCCAACGATGCGAGGCTGTGGTATGAAGCCGGTGCGCAGGTCATCGGTGGCTGCTGCCGGACGACACCGGAGCATATTCGGGAGCTGGCGGCGCAATTTTAGTAAGCCAATCATAGTGATTATCTGATTAGAGTGGTATTTGGTCAGCGGACGAGGCAGACCTCATCCCTACAAAATTCACCTGATTGAAGAACATATTCTGGTTCATTGATTACCATATTAAAAAGTTAAAACCATCATGACAAATGCTCAACGGCTTCCATCAGGCCGCAGAGATAAGTCGCACCGAGGGCGCGGTCATACAAACCATAACCGGCACGACCTGTTTCATCCCAGATCATACGTCCATGATCAGGACGGATGGGGCCAGTGAAACCGACATCATGCAAGGCACGAACCACCTCAAACATATTGACACTGCCAAATTCAGACGGATGTTTACTCTCGTGGAAGTCATGTGAGGATGTGCGCTTGACGTTTCGGGCATGGACGAAATTAATGCGATGTCCAAACTGTCTTACCATTGCAGGGAGATCATTTTCTTCGGACGCACCAAGTGATCCCGTACAGAAGGTTAAGCCGTTATGCGGGTTGTCCACCACATCAAGCAGGGCTTGGAGCGTGGCGGCATTACGGACAATACGTGGCAATCCAAAGATTGACCACGGTGGGTCGTCGGGGTGAATAGCCATCAAAACGCCTGATTCTTCAGCGACCGGAACAATTTTTTGTAAGAAATAAGCTAAGTTTTCGAAGAGTTTAGCATCATCTACCTGCTTGTAATCGGCCAGCAATTGGTTGAGGTCTTCGACGGTATATGAGTCACCCCAACCCGGTAAGTCGCCTGTACCCCGGCTGAGATCGATCTTAATGAGATCCGACTGCGCGAAACTCAAAGCGGTTGAGCCATCGGCGTTGGGCATGGCGAGATTGGTGCGCGTCCAGTCAAATACGGGCATGAAATTGTAACACAGTACAGGGATTCCGACTTTGCCCATGTTACGAATGCTCCGGGCATAATTTTCGATGAGTTGATCGCGTTCCGGCTTGCCGAGTTTGATCGATTCATGGACGGGGATACTTTCAATCACCAGCCATTGTAAGCCCAGCGACTCGATGAGTTTCTTGCGTTCTTCGAGATGCTCAACCGTAAGGATCTCGCCGGGTTTCAAATCATGTAAGGCACTCACGATACCTGTCATGCCCGGAACCTGAGCGATATTCTGCAACGTGACTCCATCATCAGGGCCGTACCATCTCATCGTCATTTTCATCATCGAGATATTCCCTTTGGGGTGCAAACAACAAGTCCGTTATTTTAACGCCAAATTATGGAAATGGTTTTATGGCGGCGGCATTAATGCCATAACTAATGCTGTTGTTACTGCAATTTCTACATCAATTGCAATACATCCGCCAACAATTCGGCGGAAGTATGGGAGGAAAGCGCTGAATCGACATTTTGTGTCGGCGGGAGGCTCGGCTGCTGCCGCTGAAATGACACAAATGCAGCGGATGGCTCCCGTGTTGCCGCCGTGCAGAAGGTTTTGTCGCCGCCAACTTTGCCATCTGTTTTAAGTGGCAGTTGAAGGGCGGTGGGTAGCATAGGATATTCTCCAAAATGGGTCAATCTCTAGGTCTATTTTAGAACAAAAGTTCATACTTGTCAACGCGATTTGGTTCGAGTTTACAAACCTAGAGGCTGCTGGATTTGTGAAGAGCCGTGCGCGTAATCTGTGGCTACTCCCGCACCCTCGGCGAACATGTCTGAGAGTTAACGATATGACAGTGAACATAAACTAAGGCTATATAAATGATGCTATTTCCGTAAGTAACTTTGGCATAAGAAAATTTCTGCAAATTTGTTACAAGCTATAACGATAAAAAATGCTATACTTCCGAATAATTGAGAGGGAAGTTGCTTCCCCTTCTATCTTTAATAGAGCAAAATACACGAGTTAATTAGCTTTCATCCGCTCTAAACAGTCTACACATTCATTGTTACTGATTGTCTGCAAGCACAGTATACCAACAGTGGTATTAAAAACTTTCAATAGAGGCACAATGTCAGATTTAAGTGGACGATCTATCAG
>JACDGI010000172.1 GCA_013821665.1 Anaerolineae bacterium | reverse complement strand
AACACCCCAAATCGTGGAGTTTAACGCCCCGGCGCGGGGTGGTGCCCCGGCAGATGCCCTCAACAGCGGCAGTCTATATGTCCCTGTTCGATGGCACATCGAGAACCGGAACTACAACCAACAACCCGTGATCGAACAGGTAGCCATGCCATCAGATGAGGCTATCTCTGCACCAGTGAGCGATCTAAAGGTATGGCTGCAACGCGAGGGTACGCTCGATATGCGCTTAGTGCCTGTTGATGGGGATACGATATTTTTACGACTGCGCGTGATTGATACCACATCCAATCAAACCCTTACCGAAAATCTGATCAGCCTGCCCGTAGTGAAAAATGCTGATCAGACGCTCTTTGATCCTGTATTGCCCCCGCTTGATGCAGCCATCCTCGATCATATAAAGGCGCTTTATAAAGATGGGCAAACGCAGGGGAATAAGCCGCACAGCTTCATAAAAGTTGGGGACAGCAACATCGCTAAGGATTCGGCGTTGTGCAATTTCGGCTGGGGAAATGATGATCTCGGCAGATTCGCAGATTTACAGCCGACCGTTGACCAATTTAAAGATTCATTCTGCGCGGAAAGTGCATCGGCGGGGCGCTCATTTAGTTCGGTGTCGCTGCTTGACCCGATGTGGGCGACTTCCGATAGCTGTCTGCCTAATGAAGCACCCATAGACTGCGGCATCCGTGAAAAACATCCGAGCTACGCCGTGCTGTATTTCGGCGTGCAGGATGTGGATCATGCGCTTTCGCCGGATGCTTACCACAAAAATCTCACGCAAATTCTCTCGGCACTGACGGAACACGGCGTTATTCCTATCCTATCGACCTTCCCAACCGGATATACCTTTCATAACGATGGCTCGGCAGATCGCTTGAATGCCATCATCACCCAAATTGCCAGCGACCAACACCTTCCGCTGATTGATTTACGTGGCAGTACAAGTCTGTATCCCAATCAGGGTGTCGATGTGGATGGCTTCCACATGTCCACGCCGCCGGGTGGCAAAACCAGCTTCACAGGCAACGAAACACTATACGCGCGTACACTCTACGAATTACGTATTTTGGAAGTGCTGCACCAGCTTGAACAGAATGTGGGGTAACAAACAATGGGGCGATGGGGCATGGGAATATACGATAGTGATACTGTAATGGATTACATTGACACTATCGAGAATCGTATAAAGCGCGAAATAGAATATTGGATGACACCTGAGCAAGTTGCGCCCAATGGATGGTGGTTAGCGCAGGTCTTGGCTGTCATTGAAATCATACTTTTGTTCGAGCAACACAAAGTTGGTCTTGGTGGCATTACTATTGAATCAGAAACTACCGTTCAACGCTGGCGCAAAACTTTTATGCCTATTTGGGATAGTGAATGGAAGGCTGATACAAACTATCCTGTTGCGCTCGATACTTTCACTTATCGCCAACAGCACCGTCCAGCGATTGAAGCTATGTTTAATCATTTGGAAACCACAACTTACTCTTGGAAAGACAGGACTGATAGCAATAGCGATCCTGAATCGACACCTTTGCTACCAGACTATCCACTCCCTTATTTTTCTATTCGTAGGGAAAGTCATAATGACAGAGAAACAGTCACGGTTGAGCGTTTCACAAACGATTTAATTGAGCAATTGGTGAAAGATATTATCTACTGGCTTTCACCAGAAAAACGAGGCGAAACAATAGCGTTTTTTGTCGCACGAGAAGAAATTCCCGCCGCTGCTGAGACGTTAGGTTTCATCTGCGAGATATATGAACAAGATTTGGGCGTTAATGAACAGATCGTCTGCAATTGGCGCGATATTACTCTGGAACGCATCAGAGAGTCTGATAACGACATGACCATTAGCTGGGAAGCAACCATCGATGAACAATACAAAATTATCAAAGCGACCTTTGATCGATTAGAAACGGTAGCCCATAAATATCCGCCGGAGAATTTTTGGGACGAATAACATACATGACAGATCACGGATAAATGGTTATATCCCCCACGTCCAACAATCGTGATATACTCATTTGAACCTTTTTGACCCCTCTTTACTGAGTATGCAACGCGGAGTTATGATGATGGTCACAACTGACAAAAATGATTTACAACGTGCCACACCCGAAAGTCAGGGCATTGCTTCAGCGGCCATCCTTCAATTTGTCGAGACAGTAGAAAAACAAATCCATGAACTCCACAGTTTCATACTGCTGCGGCATGGCAAGGTGGTGGCCGAGGGTTGGTGGTCGCCTTATGGACGCGAATATCCCCATTTGTTGTTTTCGCTGAGCAAGAGCTTTACCTCAACGGCTGTCGGGCTTGCCATAGCCGAAGGACATTTCTCACTCGATGATACGGTCATCTCTTTTTTCCCAGATGATGCACCCGCCGAGATCAATGAACATCTGGAGGCCATGCGTGTTCGTCACCTGCTGACCATGTCGACGGGGTCGGGGCAGTTTGAGGATACATGGAGATCTATGGTCGAGCGGTCAGACGGTAACTGGATCAAAGGCTTTTTTGAAGTGCCGATTGACCACGAACCGGGAACCCATTTTGTCTACAACACCGGAGCGACATATATGCTGTCAGCTATCGTACAGAAGACGACAGGCATGAAGGTGGTCGATTACCTCGAATCGCGCTTATTTGAACCGCTGGGTATCGAGAAGGCCACATGGACAGAATCGCCGCAAGGGATCACTGCTGGTGGCATTGGTCTCAGCCTCAAAACGGAAGACGTGGCACGCTTCGGACAGCTCTACCTGCAAAAAGGAATGTGGCAGGGTCAACAGATTCTGTTGGAAGCGTGGGTCGAGGAAGCTACTGGCTTTCGTATCGACAACAGCAAACATCCAAATGCTGACTGGGCGCAGGGTTACGGTTATCAATTCTGGCGCTGCCGTCATAATGCCTATCGGGGCGATGGTGTGTTTGGTCAGTTTTGCATCGTCATGCCGGAACAGGATGCGGTACTGGCGATCACGGCTGGCATTGATGTATTCGATTCGCAGCAGCCCTTGGATTTGATTTGGGAAATGCTGCTTCCAGCCATGCGCCCTGACTCACTGGCCGAGGATGCCGCGGTTCAAAACACGTTGACACAAAAGTTGTCCAGCCTAAGCTTGCTACCCACACAGGGGCATGTCATATCGCCGGTTGCCGCACAAGTGTCCGGTCAAGTTTATAGGGTTGATGCCAATGCGCTCAAAATTGAAACGATTGCCCTGAATTTTTCAGAGTCCGGCTGCACACTCAACATCAAAACGGCAGCAGGTGAAGAAACAATCCCCTGTGGCTATGGCGCGTGGCATCGGGGTGAGGCTGCCCTATTCAATCAACCCTTGTTGTTTAACCGCACACCCGTTGCTGCCAGCGGCGAATGGATAGATGAAGATACGTTCACGATAGTCGTCCGCCTTTATGAAACGCCGTTCTACCATACGCTGGTTTGCAATTTCGGCGGCGATGAGATGATGGTCGAAATACAGGTCAACATCTCAATGGACTCCATGAAACCGCTGCTATTAACGGCGCGTTTTGCGTCGTTGATAAGTACCTGAGCAATGGTATACCATCCACATTTCAGGACGGCGTTATACTCTTGCATATCTTTTTTTCAAAGAATGCGGAGTACTTAAAATGCTTACAACCGTTAAAAATGAGTTACAACGTGCCACGCCCGAAAGTCAGGGCATGGCTTCGTCGGCCATCCTGAAATTTGTCGAGGCGGTGGAAAGCCAGATCCATGAGCTGCACAGTTTTATGCTGGTGCGGCACGGCAAGGTGGTAGCTGAGGGTTGGTGGTCGCCTTATGGACGTGATTTGCAGCACATGTTATTTTCGCTGAGCAAGAGCTTTACCTCAACCGCTGTTGGATTAGCCGTGAACGAAGGCAAACTCTCGGTTGATGATACGGTGCTGTCGTTTTTTCCCGATGCCACGCCCGCGACTGTCAGTGATAATCTGGCGGCCATGAAGGTGCGCCATTTGCTGTCGATGTCCACAGGCCATGATGTCGATACCATGCCGCTGTTGTTTAAGGGCGCGGGTGGCGACTGGATCAAAGGCTTTTTTGCAGTGCCGGTTCTTCATAAGCCGGGAACGCACTTTGTTTACAACACCGGTGCGACTTATATGCTGTCAGCGATTGTGCAGAAGGTCACTGGCATGATGCTGACGGATTATCTCGAACCGCGTTTGTTCGCACCCTTGGGCATCGAGAACGCGTGGTGGGAAGTATCACCGCAAGGAGTCAATATGGGTGGCTTCGGGCTGAACATCAAAACCGAGGACATCGCGCGTTTCGGCCAGCTTTATCTGCAAAAAGGGGTATGGCAGGGTCAGCAGCTTGTGCCGGAAGCATGGGTCAAAGAAGCCACATCCATCCAAAGCGACAACAGCGAAATGACCAACATCGATTGGAAGCAGGGTTACGGCTACCAATTCTGGCGCAGCCGCCATAACGCTTATCGAGGTGATGGTGCGTTCGGCCAATACTGCGTCGTCATGCCCGACCAAGATGCGGTACTGGCGATTACCAGCGGCCTTGGCGATATGCAGCAGCCCATGAACCTCGTTTGGGATATTTTGCTACCCGCCATGAAAGATGACTCGCTGCCCGATGATCCAACCGCCCAAGACCGTTTGATAAAGAAACTCACCGGTTTGAACATCCCTCCGGTGCAGGGCGAAACGTCATCGCCGACAGCGGCTAAAGTATCAGGCCGAGTCTATAAGCTCGGCGCGAATGAACTGGGTTTTGAAACTGCTGCCCTGAATTTTGCGGACAATGGCTGCACAGCGGCATTCAAAAAAGGAACTACACAGGAGACTATTCGCTGTGATTATGGCGTGTGGCAAGCCGATGAAACGTCACTCCTCAATCGGCCTAATGATAAGAGCCAGTCGCATATCGTGAGCAGCGGTGCGTGGACAGCCGAAGATACGTTTACGATGGTCGTTCGCGTCCACGAGACACCGTTCTTTCAGACGTTCGCGTTCCATTTTGCCGATGAGCAGATGACGATTGAAACCAAGGTCAATGTGTCGTTTGAGCCACCAGCGGTAGAGGTGATAGCCGGACATCCTCTATAAAAATTAGTCGCATGAACCAGATCGGGCTAAGACGATCTGGTTCATGCGTGTTACAGCGATTAACTCACCTTATACGAATACAGCCAGTCTTGGCCTTTTTCGCCGAACAAGTTCATGAAGATCATGAGCATCACCTCACGAATTTTGGATTGTAAGGGCGTGACAACCAGTTTGTCATCGCCTCTACGCCGCCCTTCGGCCACGATGCGTTCCACACGCGGCTTGCGAGCCTGTTCAAACTGTTCAAAAACCTGTTCATAATTGGCGGATTGTCCGAGCAATTTGCCCAGCAGCATCGCGTCTTCTAGCGCCATCGACGCACCTTGTCCAGCGTTCGGACTCACGGCATGAGCGGCATCACCAATCAAGGTTACGCGCCCTTTGTGCCATGTGGACAGCGACAGAATATCGCTCACGTTGATTTTGAAGGGCGTGGTGGTGTTGCGAATCAAGGTCTGTATCGGTTCGTGATAACCCGCATACGTCGTGAGCATCTCTTGTTTGAGGTTATCCAGCGACAAATCGGCCAACTGCTGCGGCGTAAGTTCTTTTTCGCGCTGCATGTTCGACCACCACATCATGTCGCCTTTATCGCCACCACAGTAACCGAAGAATCCGTTCGGGCCGAAGGTGAAACAGAAGCTTTGTTTTTCACGCAGGGACATGGGTGGCACATCAGCCGCCGGAACAAATCCGCCTACGCCGATGATGCCCACATAAGCGGGTTTGGGCGCTTCAGGGAAGACAACCTGCCGTGTTTTAGAATGGATGCCATCCGCACCAATGAGCAAATCGCCTTCGGCCTGTGTGCCATCCTCAAAGTGGGCGATCACTTTGTTACCGTTATCCGTGACATTTTGCAACCGTTTCTGATATTCGATCTGGATACCTTGCTTTTTCGCCGCTTCTGTCAGAATATCATGGAGGCTGGCACGCGTCAGACTCACGCCGGGTTGTCCATATTGTTTAACGGTGCCATTTTTGTAACGGGCTAGAACGCGTCCACGCTCGTTGTAGAAGCAGTTTTCTACGTTCAAAGTACCGCGTGCCTTAACTTCTTCTGCCAAGCCGAGCGCGGCCAGCACATTCATACCGTTGGGGGCAAGGCCTAAACCACCACCGACCGCGTCTTTATAGGCATAGGCTTCGTAGACGGTGGATGATATGCCGACTTGGTGCAGGAACAGCGCGAGGCTGTTGCCACCGATGCCACCGCCGATGATGAGGACGTGTCCTTTGAAACCGTTTCTCGCAGACTGAGGGTTCATGTTATTATCTCAACCATTCATTATCTTGATTATTGAGATAATTTTAGGGGGATTTGTTTTTCATGTCAAGCAGTAATCAACATGAGGCTTTAACGCAGGAGCTGATCACACAGTTCCGCTATGTATCAGCCAACTCGGTGATGTTTAGTCAGGTGGTTGCGGATAAAGTCGGGCTGCATTCAACCGATAATGAATGTCTGGACTTTCTGATATTGAACGGGCCTTCTACTGCCGGGCAGCTTGCCCAATATACGGGACTGACTACCGGTGCCATCACCGCGATGGTTGACCGGCTGATTAAGGCGGGTTATGTCCGCCGCGAACACAGCGAACAAGATCGCCGTAAAGTCTTAGTCATTCCCGACGAGGAAAAAATCTACAAGGAAATTAGCCCGTATTCGATGCCGATGGGTGAGGCTTTGGTTAGCCTGTGCGCCGAATTCTCGGATGACGAACTGGCGGTTATCGCGCGTTTCATTACGAAGGCCAACAGCCTCGCCACCGGGGTTATTGCCCAAACACGAGACGCAAAATAACATCATTGGTGTCTATAGATTCCTCGTTTGTTCGGTTGAGAAATCGTTTATCACTTGCTCAGTCATCTTGATATAGTCGCGTATGTGCTTCAGCGCCGCGATTTCTTTTTCTGACCACGCGGATTTATCTTCGTACTGCTCAAGCACATCGCAATAACCAATCATGAGGGAAATAGGCATCCGCAAATCGTGTACCACAACAATAATCATTTCATGGCTGGCTTCGCTATCTGAGGGGAGCGACCGAGGTAGATACTGGTCGTAGATCACGATCAGACGCTGTGCCGCCGCTACAATTCTATCCACAAAATGGCGCTGGTTTTCAGTTAGATGATTACCCTCACTCAAGGGCAAATTGGCATCGCTGATAATGACGTTGGCATATTCGACAATCTGCTTATCCAATTCCATTTTGTCACCACCCTTTTTAGCCAATTTATGCGCTCGATATGGTTTGATTATAGGCTTTTGGGAGCAATCAGCCATGCCTGCACTATGACGAACGTTGTTTGAAAACAAGACGATCATCATGTGCCGCTGAAATGCTTTAAGCCCATACTGATCAACGAGACAATTCATATCACATTGATGTTTCTTCTAGGTTGAAAGAGATGTGCTTTGACCAACTTTAACTTTCACCGTTGGTTATATCAGGGCAAGCGACCGAACTGGATCGCCAAAATGCTGAATCGGTTGGACGCGAGCGTTTACGGGCTTGGGATCATCCCTAATTTGCTGGTGACATTGGAGGTCGTCGGGCGAAAATCCGGCAAACTGATTACCTTCCCCTTGGCGCTGACGACTCTTAACAACGAACGCTACCTCGTGTCGATGCTGGGCGAGAACACCAATTGGGTGCAGAACGTCAGGGCAGCAAGTGGTAAAGCGGTTATTCACAGCGGTGGGCATGAGTCAATCCGGTTGGAAGATGTACCTGTCGAGCAGCGTGCGCCTATTTTGAAGGCTTATCTCCAACGTGCGCTTGGAGCGCGACCACATATTCCCGTGAGCAAGGATGCGCCAATTACCGAGTTTGAAAAGATCGCAGCCAATTATCCCGTTTTCCTTATCGTAAAGGCATAACATGATGACAATCGCTCATGTGCGACGTTTGTTATATCGCGGGAAGCGACCCGGTTGGATTGCGAAAGCTCTCAATCAAGCGTGGGCTACCATCGTCTCAGCAGGAATGGGCGGCGACCTGTATGTGACTCTGGAAGTACCCGGACGCAAATCCGGCAAGCTTGTCTCGCTGCCATTGGTGGTCGCTGTGGTCGATGGACAGCGCTATCTGGTGTCGATGCTGGGCAAGGATGCACAGTGGGTTAAAAATGTCCGTGCCGCCAACGGGAAAGTTGTTCTGAAGCACGGTCGCCGCGAGAAAGTCCAACTTGAAGAGGTTGCAATAGGGCAACGCGCCCCACTCATAAAAGCCTATATGCAGTGCGCACCGGGAGCTGTACCGCATTTTCCGGTGAGCAAGGATGCGTCTTTGACGGAATTTGAAAAGATCGCAGCCGATTTTCCGGTTTTCCGCGTGGTGGCGATCAGCTAGAGGGTTATGCCGAACTTAATGTTTTAAATGCCTGAGTGAGTTCGTCGCGAATAAGGAAGAGAAAGGCTTCCATTTGGTTGAAATTATTACCTTCGCGGTTCGACCATGATCCCCTATCGCCAACTGATTTCAGAAGGTCATTGTTGCTGAGCGCCACGAGGATCGCCTGACGCATCATAATCACTGTCGAGAGCGTTACAGATTTATCGTTAACGCCATCTAAATCTTCAAGTAATTTTCTTTTTGAAGCATCTTGCGTGTGGATCTGGATAAGGTGCTGGATTGCCTTAGTGATGCTGTGAACATATTTTTGCTGCTCTTGGTTGAGGGTCGTCTTTTCTGCGACCAATGCACCAGCATAAATCACAATACTATTCGCATAGGTCACCAACCGGGTATCGAACTCTTTTATTTGAGTTTGTCCAGCATTTAACCATGTAGTGAAGGTATTCTTAATAAAATCATGTGCGGCTTTAATTTGTAGTAGTAGTTGTGATGGGTTCACAGAGCCAAATCGATCGGACAAAAGTAATTCACAATAGCCAGCGATATTGTTAAACGGTGTACGCAAATCGTGAAATGCAATCCGAGCGTCGCCTGTGAGTCTCTCAAAATGTTGCATAGACTCCTTGAAAAGGGATAGAAAGCGAACTGCGTATCCTTTGAGTTCGACTGCAAACTGCTGCTGTTCCTCATTCAGATTTGCGGCATCCTTAACCAGCAGATCGGCATCGCGCACAATCGCAACCGCATAGTCGCCTACGCGCTTATCGAGTTCCATTTAGATTCGTTTCATCGAAGGAATCGGCAGCGTTTTACCTGCCTGATGTTCAGCGAGAGCTTCGTTGGCTGGCAGGCGTTTAAGGATAAGCAGCAGGTTGGACGGTTGTTGCAAGATAGGAACCAAGGATGATAAAGAAGTTAATGCTTATAGCGGTTAATATTGTCATTTTTTTGATTTTTCCTGCCTGCGCCATTCTTCAGCTGCCCGAGTTGCTTCGGAAGTGCCAATTTCTTCAAGCGCTTCTACAGCATAATCACATATTCTCTCGTTATGAACAAAATTAACAGTGTAATTCTCGTCATTCAAAAGATCAATTAGCTTGGGAACAGCGATAGAATTTCTTATGCGTCCTAATTTCAGGGCAGCTCTGGCCCGAACATGAACATCTTCCGAATCAAGATGAGGCAATAGCATATCAGCCCAATTTTTAACAGCTTCTTTTGCCTCCAAGGAGTCAATAGCCTTCAAGGCATTTTCCACATAGTCACATACCATTACTCCAAAAAGCCATGCCGGCTGAGTATCCGTTAATCGAGAAATCAAGACTGACGTAGCAGCAGCATCCGCCGTTTTTTCAAGCACTAATGCTGCTCCAGCTCGAGCATAGGGATTATCGCTTTTCTTAAGCACTTCGATCAACGATGGTGTCGTAATTTTCCCGAGATAGCGTAGGGCAGTAACTGCTCCCATCTTTAGATTTGCTACTTCGTCCCCGAGTCGTTCGATTTGATCAGCAATCAGTTCGTCTATTAGAGCATCAGACACATTTATGCCTGATCCAATAATACTAGCAGCTAAAACTGGATCATATTGCTGAATCTCTCTAATCACCGCATCTTTTCGCTCTATTCCGGCGAACACTTGTATTACTCGATCCCATTTCTTTTCAATGGGATTGCTAAACGAAAACCCGGCATTCTCGTATTCTGTGGGGAACAATACGTGGCTCAATCCAACGGATTTTAATTCAACTGCGGCAAGATATTCCTGAAGTGACTGATTATAAAATTGTACGTTATCCCCATATATTTCGACGTAATGGGCACTTTGAGCCGATTGTAGAATAGCCTCATCTAAAAACCGCATAGCATATTCGCGTGAAACTTGAGGCCCTGCATTCTCCTCGATCATGGCGAATGCCAACTTAGCCAGTGCATTTTCCATCAATTGAACCATGTTGATAGCCCTCTCAACACTCAAATTTAATTTACCACGATTTTTTACAACCGCCGTTTCTCCCGACCGCCGCTGCCGAGTTTCTCTTTGGCGGCGCTGGCGGTCATGGTGTTTTCCGAGCGCATGATGGCTTCGTAGAAATCCTCGTCGTAGGTACGCGTCTTGACGACAACCGGCATGGGTACAGCGTGCCCCATAATGATGGCTTGCTGCTTGGTATCCAAACGCGCCAAGACTTCGCGCAAGCCCTGTGCGCCGTTGATGCCGTTCAGCACAGCGTTGATGTCGCGCTCGTTATCCAGCAAGGCGGTGACGCGCGTACCGATCTGGCTCATGACTTCTTCGTCAATGCCGCTGGGACGCTGATCGACGACCACCAGCGTGACGTTATATTTACGCAGTTCGCGGGCAATCGTGCCGAAGATGGTTTGTCCAGCGATACCGGGCTGCAAGAATTTATGGGCTTCCTCAATCGTAATCAACAGTTGCGGCGGCTTTTGAGCATCATCACCCAGCGAACGCTCGACCATATCCACATACTTATCACGGATGCGGCGCGTGAGATAATTCGCCACCAAGATATAGGCTTCCAGTTCGTTACCGTAGCGCCCGAATTCCAGCACCACATTCTTGCCGTTCATCAGCAAATTGATGATCTGGTTGACGCTGTCGCCAGTCGATTCATCCACCAGAAAGCCCCAACGTTCGAAGCGCTGCAAACGCCGCTGTAAACCAAGCAGCGTGCCTTCGGCGATGTTGGTGTTCATGGTGATGTCGTCGAAATCCATCTCGGTGGCTTCGTTGAGCCGCTTGATCCAACCGAGCTTCCAACGTTTTTTGAGGGTGTAGGCCGCGTCGATCATGGCATCGGTCAGGTTCATGCTGCCACGCAAGGCGGCGATGTCTTCAGGATCAATTTCGTCATAACCGAGCTTGACCTCGAAGTCGGATTTGGCACCACGGCGGCGGGTGCTTTCGCCATCCAAGGTGATAATCACGACCTGACTGTTAAACAACTGCTTAAGCCCTTTGGCCTGTGTGCCGCGTTCATCGGTGGCTGCCCAACCATAATCGTTGTGCATGTCGAAGATCAGATTGACGGCCTTGCCCCACTTGATAACCCCCGCGATCAGCAAACGTGTCAGGAAACTCTTGCCGGTGCCACTCTTGCCGAAGACACCGACCGAGCGTTCGACCAGCCGCTTGAGATCGAGGTTGATCTGCGTGGTTTCCAATTCCAACGGCGAACCGACATTGAAGTGGGCATCGTCCTCGGCACCGAAGACCGCGTTGACATCCTCGACGGTGGCGTTAAAGACCTGCGTAAAGTGTCCGGGGATAGTCTTTACAGGGCGCGGCTGACCGGCCTCGATCATCAGCATGGGGGTGACATTGATGACACCATAGACGGCAGTACCGACATAGACTGCTTCCAAAAACGGATCACCTTGAAATTCCGGCGGGTGATTCTGGATGCCGGGGTTGGCGCTGTTGAGGCTGATGTCGTTCAACATGCAAAAGAAGCGCGTATCGTTAGCACCGTGGACGACCACATAGCGTCCAACAGCCAACTCTTCGACGGTTTGCTCGCGATCCAACTTAACGACCAGCCCCTTACTCAGCGAGCCGCCGACCACCACGCCTAGGCGTGAGGTCATGTCATGCGACGAGCCGTTGGGGAACCAGTCGTTTAGATTTTCAGTCGTGTAATTCATTGTGTATCCCTAGCTGGTCTTAAAAG
>JACDGI010000960.1 GCA_013821665.1 Anaerolineae bacterium | reverse complement strand
AATACGGCTCAAAATGAATCTGTATCGGGTCGTCAATGCTCGTTCATATTGGATAAAAGCCGGTAATCATCCACCGGACAATTAATATCTTCCCAAATTAATTCCCGAATGCGCATTACAAAAGATTTTTATGCAATCACGAGTTATGATTATATAAACTGTTCAGTAGAAAAAATGTGTGATTTAGAAAGGGTATTTCATGCGAAACCGTTTTGGACGGATAAGCCTATTCGTCACCATGTTTTTAGTGTTATTTTCGCTCCATTTCCCGACACTGGCGCAGGATGATCTCACCGAGAAATTCAGCTTCGACAGCGGCGCAACCTTCAGCTATCCCAAAGCATGGAAACTCGACAAAAAAAGTGATCCGCTGAAGCTTGTCAGTGACCAGACACAGCTTCTAGTCGTGGATTACGCCGGATTGCAAGCAATGGGTGTCGACATTAAAAAAGCGTCACAAAACGACATCCTGAAAGCTTACTTTACCAACTACTATCCTGACCGCTCCTTTAAAGAAAGCAAGATTGAGCCGCTGGACATCGGCAAACGCAGCGGTGTTCAATACGACTACAGTGCTGACGATGGACGTGCGCGCGTGATCGTTATCCCATTTGCGAACGGCAGCGCCGGTGTCATGGAAGAAATCTCGCTGGCAGGCAAACTGCGCGAGGAAGATACGGTACAAGCCATAGTCGAGTCTTTCGATAACAGCGACAAAATCAGCGGAACAACCACAACTGTCGCCAGCCAAACCGTCAACTGCACGATCAGTACCAGCCGCGATGATACGGTGCATGTGCGCGTCGGCCCCGGCGAAAACCGCACCTCAATTATCTTTCTCTCGGCTGGATCAACCTACAAGGTACTAGGTCAAGCCAAGGCCAAAGATGGCAGCAAATGGTGGAAGCTCGATAAAAGTGAAGTCGCGCCAGATAAAGCCGCCAATGAAGTGTGGGTCAAACAAGATGATGTGAAGTCTATTGGCGACTGCGACAAAGTGGTTGATGTCAACGCGCCGCCCGTGGTGCCGATTTCTAATGCGCCGCCCAGCAACAATGGATCGAATTCCGCGCCAGCCGGAAGCCCGCCATCTGCCGGGGCGTGGGTCATTGCCTACAGCAATGGTAAGGCATCGTGCTTCGGCACTGGCACAGTTGATGTATCTGTCAACTTAGCGCCCCAAGCGATTTCACTGTCTGTTAATGGGAGCGTCATTAATTTGGATGGTGACATACTCAGACACACAGGCGGCAACACCTATCAGGGTATTGGACAGCTTAATGTCGATGGACAAAACGTATCCACCAACATCACCGTACAAGTCGTATCGACCACCCAAATTGTTGGCTCACTGGTTTATACAGCCAATTACGGCGATACCTCTTGCAGTGTGACGTACCCATTCAGTGTGACCAAGAGCTAGAGACAAAAGAATAAGCGATGGGGCTGGACGACGTGTTCAGCCCTTCTTAAAATTACCATTACAAAATTTATTTTACGATATAAAAACAACATTAATCAATTTGAGCCACTACGTCTTGGGAAGTATAGGGTAAAATGGTGAACATATAACACCCCATGTTTTTATGCGGGTCTTTATATGAAGATTGGTTGTAGCACCATGAAAACACCTAGTCCTATCGAATTATCTCGTCTGCGTGACGACATTCAACGTGCCTACGACGCGCTGATTCGTGAACGCTTTGGCCTACTTACCCCACGCCAGCGCCAGCGCCTTGATGAAATCACAGTGCCTATGCAAAAAGTATCCGGCGCAGTTGATGAGTATGAGAATTGGCGGAGCATGGCGGCTTCATTACGGATTGGCGATGCACGCTACCGCCTGATGTATGCCGCGCGTACACCGATGGAAATGGTACTGCAATGTGCCTACTTCCTACATATCAACCACATGCGGAAAAACGAACTGCTTAACCAAGACCAGATTGAAGCTGTGTGGCTGATGGAACGCAGCGGACGACGTTTGGTACTCGAAATCGAGCGCCTATGGGCGGAAATGCGGGCCGAGCAATCAACCGCGGGCGCATAATTTATGGGCAGTATCCTCAAGATTAACCATATCCTCCGGTTGACTTCCGAAACCGGAATGCCAGCCTCGCCTGTCGAACAAGGACGTTACACCTTCACACTGCCCGGAGAACGACTCTTTCAATTTGCGCCAACTAAGGTAACACTTGTCCATGATGTTGGTGGTAAATGGCGTGTCATAGGTCAAGCGCAGGTGATGAAACAAACCTTGGACGCGGAAGCCCATACGACCAGTGGCGAGTTCGTGATCGTTCGTTTGTTCCCTGAACAATTTGTACAACTTGCGAGTTATTATGAAGCACCGGATGGCGAAAGCTATTATCAAATGGATGAAGTATAGTGCCTGAGGAATTTGCATTCGGAGATTTCCCTCTCCTTGAAACGCCACGGCTTTGCTTGCGTGAATTGACGTTAAATGACTCGCAAGCCATTTTCGATATTCGCGGTGATTATGAAGTCACCCGTTACAATAC
>JACDGI010000959.1 GCA_013821665.1 Anaerolineae bacterium | reverse complement strand
AGATCGGTGATACCGCTATTGACGAAACCTTTAATTCGGCGGATGGCAAGTTCAGCAGCGTCGAGCCGATTACGGATATTCAGTTCCCGTAATTGTCAGTGAAATTTGAGGGCTTGCCAGCGGCAAGCCCCTACGGGAATCCGTTTTAGGATAATGAATAGCCTCTTATATGGCAGGTTCGACCCAATAGTCTCCGGCCTGGCCTTCAGGTGTCCATCCTGTTAAACCGTTATAGTTGACCTTCCACCACGACATCCCCGAAGCACAGGTTGGGCCTTCGAGTATGGTGAATACGCCACCCGGTGGAATTTCACCGACATATTTGGTGCTGGTACCCGCACCTTCACGGATGTTATTGGGGATGCCGGGTGTGACACGACCATGACCGTTGATAATCAACCGTGGCGGTACGCTGGCATTACAGACGGCAGCCGCGACGGTGGGGAATACCGGTGCCAGCGTCGCCGTTGGTGTCAGGCTGGGTGTGAATGTCGGCAGAATGATGGTGGCAGTTGGCGGCACATTCGGTGTGTTGGTGCTGAGCGGCAGTTCCGGCAGGGCTGAGGCTGGTGTCGGTGTTGCGTAATCGGGCGGAATAATCGGTGAAAGCCAATATTCGTTTGAGGTTTGTGCCTGTGGATTGGCAATGCCTTCGGCTGTCCAACCAACCAAGCGGCTGCGGGTATCCGCCACATACCACCAAGCCATATCGGAGGCACAGCGCGGGCCATCCAACACGTAGACGACTTCATTAGCCGGAAGCTGACCGAGAAGGCCGCTGCTTTCGCCGGGTGCTTGACGTACTATATTGGGAACACCGGGTTGTACCTGTGCCATCAGGCCGTTGATCAGGCGCGGAGCCGGTGCATTTGGACAGAAAGTAGGTGTGGCTGTCGAGCCGGGAACGGCGACATTCGGTTGAAAGATGGGTGGCGGAAAAGTCGGGAGCGGCGTGGGTGTAGGTGTCGCCAATGGGCTGCATAAGGTCACACGCGACAGATCATTTGAGACGCGATAATCCCATGTGAGGCCGTGAACATCGAGTTGAACCTGATAACCGGGTGTGTTGCCCTGTGTATAAGCGATACCGGGCTGCGGACAGCCGAGGCTGCTATTCGGGTAAACATTTTTGCTGTAACGCCAGTTGAAGTCCTTCAGCGTGAGTTCTAAACCCAACCGTTGGTTGAGATCATCAAGTGCTTTTTGAACTTGTGGTGGAAAGTCCTGCGCGGCTGCCAGCGCAGGAAGCAGTAAACAAATAAAAAGGATGCCAAGCAATATGCGTCGCATGAATGAAAGTCCCCCTGAAAAGTGAATTTCACTCACTGTAACATGGTTATCATTTCCCCTCATTTATGAGTTCTCTACCGTTAGCCGACGATTAGCCTACGGCTGTACAAGCTATCCGTTTATCTACTATCTTCCCTAAAGCTAGGTGAGTACTTTGAAGGCCAGATGACGACCTTTTTTCTGACCGCTGGAAAGCGCAAACCACAACTTGAGCAGACTATCAACAAGCGGGGCTTGGTCGGTGCCACCTAAGTAAACCGGATTGAGGCCGACATCAGCGATGAGTTTTTCAAGGGTTGTTCGCGATTCACCATCTGTGCCACAAAAAAACAGGTCGGCGGTATTGGAACCGAATTGGGGATTTTCAAAATTTTCCCAACCGTAAGCGTTGAAGGCGCGGTAGAGCTTGGCTTTGGGTGTTTGTGCCGCAAAGGTGCCGAGGCTGTCAATAACTGGCGAGGTGATTTTGTTGGCGGCATCAATGATGATCTTGCCATCAAGGGCGGCGGCATGGGCTGTAATCGTTTCGTCCATCGTGTTACCGGGGATGGCAAAGAGGAGAACTTCGCCGGACTTGATGGCTTCGTCGATACTCAGCGCGTGGGCATTCGTACCCAGTTTTTTGATCAAGGCTTGTACTTCGGGTTTCTGCGGATTACGGGTGCCAAAGTAAACAGTATGACCGGCTTTAATCCATTTGTTGCCGAGTGTGCTGCCGATATTACCTGTTCCGAGTATAGCAATTTTCATGATCGGTTTTTCCACCTTAATGTGCTTTTACAAGTTGTTTAAAAACTTCCCTTGAGAAGACAATGTTTTTAACCGTTTTGACCTAATAAACCGGTGCTAAAAGGGTAGATTATGAGGGAAGGTTTCAATGAAAATGCCTGCTTTGCAGGTGGAGCAGGCAAAAATAGGCTGTTTTAAGGCCATTTATGAAGAAAACGCTTGTTAATTCAAACCCTTTTCAAACCGCTTCTCAGCAGTTTTGACGCGTTCAAGGGTTAGAATCTTCCGGTCATGGCTTGGAAGTAGCCGGTGAGTTCGGCGTAGCCATAGCCCGTTTGGTCACCGCTGATTTGTACCGCACCTTCCCAATAATCTACATTACCGCTGCCGTGTAATTCTTGATCGGCGAGCAGAGGCTTGAGCGAGATTTTAAGCGGCTGTGCATCACCCGTGTTGACGGTGATATTCCAACCTGCCGGATAGGTCGCGCCGTTGTGCGGACTCTGCCAG
>JACDGI010000171.1:7488-12243 GCA_013821665.1 Anaerolineae bacterium | reverse complement strand
GTCTTTATGCAAGCACCTTCGTACCTCGAAGATCGGATTTCGCAGATTCCGGCGCTGCGGTTGTTGATGGCGATGGGTTGGCAGTATGTGCCGCCGAAGGCTGTCGATGGTCTGCGGGGGAATAAGACGAGCAATGTGATTCTTGAGTCGGTGCTGCTGGAGTGGCTGCGATCCAATAATTCAGTTCAGTACAAGGGGCGGGAATATGCGTTCAGCGAGGCGAATCTGGCGGGGGCGATCCATAAGCTGAAGGAGTTGCAGCTGAATCAGGGTTTGATCCCGGCGAGCGAGTCGGTATATGAACTGCTGACGCTGGGGGTGAGCGCAGAACAGGTGATTGGTCAAGACAGGAGGAGCTTCAGCCTCAAGTTTGTTGACTGGGAACATCCAGAAAAGAATGTTTATCAGGTGACGGATGAGTTCGTGGTAGAGCGGCGCGGGAGCTATAACACGCGCAGGCCGGATATTGTGCTGTTCGTCAACGGGATTCCGCTGGTGGTGATCGAGTGTAAGCGGCCTGATCAGCAGACTGGTGAGGGTGAGAAGGCGGTTTATGAGGGCGTGAGCCAGATGCTGCGTAATCAACGATTGGACGATGAGATTCCGCATTTGTTCGCTTATGCGCAGGTGGTGATGGCGGTGAGCGTGAATGATGCGTTGTATGGGACGACGCGGACGGCGAAGGATTTTTGGGCGACGTGGAATGAAGAGGAAACCCTCACATCCAGCCCCTCCGCATACGCGTCAGGGCGAGGGGAGTTGGAGGAGTTGATTAACCAGAAACTCAATGCGGATGAGAAGAATCAGTTGTATGGGTGGCGGGATAACGGGCGGTGGGTGCGTCAGTATTTCGATGATCAGGATACGGCGGGTGAGCGGCTGGCGACGGTGCAGGATGCGGCGATTTATGCGCTGCTGACTCCGATGCGGCTGTTGGAGCTGGCGTACCAATTCATCGTGTATGACAACGGGGTGAAAAAGATCGCGCGTTATCAACAGTACTTCGCGATCAAGGCGACGTTGGAACGGGTGACGCGGATTGATGCGAATGGGAAGCGGGCGGGTGGTGTCATCTGGCATACGACGGGCAGCGGAAAATCACTGACGATGGTGATGCTGGCGAAGGCTCTGTCTCTGTCGCATCCGGTGGTGCAAAATCCGAGAGTGGTGATCGTGACTGATCGAATTGATCTGGACGCGCAAATCTGGGGAACGTTCAAGGCGTGTGGAAAAAAGGTGGTAAAGGCCGAGTCGGGTAAACATCTGATGGAGTTGATTCGTGATCCGGCGAACGAGATCATCACGACGGTGATTGATAAGTTTGAGGCGGCGGCCAAGTCCAAACTGGCGGATGATAATGTGAATGTTTTTGTGCTGGTGGACGAGAGTCATCGCAGTCAGTACGGAAGCAGTCACGCACGGATGGCGGAAGTGTTCCGTAAAGGGTGTTATATCGGTTTTACGGGGACACCATTGCTCAAAAAAGAGAAAAGCACAGCGGATAAGTTCGGCGGTTTTATCCATAAGTATACGATGCGACAGGCAGTATCCGACAAGGCGGTGATTCCCCTGCTCTATGAAGGACGGATGGTCGATCTGGATGTGAGCCGCGAGGCGATGGATCAATGGTTTGAGCGGCGGACGGCTAATTTGACCGACGACCAGAAGGTCGATCTGAAGCGGAAGATGAGCCGTGCGGAAGAGGTTAATCGGACGCGATCACGGTTAGAAGCGATTGCGTGGGATGTGGCGCAGCATTATATCAAGACGTGGCGCGGGACAGGCTTCAAGGCTCAGTTTGCGACGGCGAGTAAAGAGGTGGCAATCCAATACATGATGGCACTGCAAGATGAGGGGATTGAGTGCGCGGCGATCATGTCATCACCGGACACGCGCGAGGGGAATTCGGATGCGGACGAAACCAATCTGAAGCCGGTGCAGGACTTCTGGAAGCGGATGATGCAGGCGCATAGTACCGAAGAGAAGTATCTGAGCAACATCAAGAATTCGTTCGCTCAGGCCGATGGCATTGAAATTTTGATCGTGGTGGATAAGCTGTTGGTGGGGTTTGATGAGCCGCGGAATACAGTGCTGTATGTGGATAAATCACTGAAGGAGCATGGGTTACTTCAGGCGATTGCGCGGGTGAATCGGCTGTATGAGGGCAAGGAATACGGCTACATCGTGGATTATCGCGGTGTGCTGGGGGAACTCAATGAGGCGCTGGAAACCTACAATGCGCTAGAAGCCTATGATGCGGAAGATGTGGCGGGTACGGTAACGGACATCAAAAAGGTGATTGATGAACTGCCGGGACTGCATGATCGGTTGTGGGCGGTTTTCGATCCGGTGACGAACAAAGGTGATTCAGAGGCGATGGAACGCTTTTTGGAACCGGAAGATCGGCGGCAGGAATTTTATGATGCGCTGAATGCTTATGCCAGCGGATTGAAGGTGGCGCTGGGCACGGTGGAGTTTTATGAGAAGACATCGGAAAAGAAGATTCAGAATTATAAATTTGATTTAACATTTTTCCATCGGCTGCGGAGTTCGGTCAAGCTGCGCTATGCGGAATCGGTGAATTATGGCGAGTACGAGCAGAAGATTCGTAAGCTGTTGAACGATCACATCAAGGCGGAAGGGGTAAGTGTACTCACGCCGGAGGTCAATATTTTTGATGAACCAGCCTTCGCAGAGGCTGTCGCCCATTTAGAAAGTCCGGCGGCACGGGCGGATGCAATTGCCTACCGGATGAAGAAGACAGCGACGGAAAAGATGGATGAAGACCCGGCTTTCTATCGCAAGTTTTCGCAGATGATTGAGGATACGATTGAGGCGTATCGGCAGGGACGTATCAGTGAGTTGGAGTATCTTGAGCAAATCGAAGCTGGATTAGATCAGTTTCGTACTGGTAAGGATAATTCACTGCCTGAGCAGCTTGCCAATACGAAGGATGCTTCGGCTTATTTTGGGCTGCTGGTTCTACAGTTAGGTGTCGATGGGGTTGCGTCACCGATGGCTGATCTGGCAATTGAATTCGAGACGACTATCAACCGCTTCAAAGGACGCGACTGGGCGCATAATCTGGATACGGTTAATAAATTGAAGAACGCGCTGGAAGATCATTTGTATGACTTCAAGCGAACATACGACATAAGTATCAGTGGCGTGGTGATGGACGCTATTATTGATGGCGTGGTTGAGACGGCTAAGAAGCGGGACAGCGCAGATCTATGACCTTTCTTGGCGGACAACATTCGGTTCAATATGGGACGACGACGATTGATTATGAGCTGACCTTTTCGGAGCGTAAGACGCTGGCGATCCATGTGTATCCGGATGGGAGCGTGGTGGTGGATGCGCCTTTAGGCAGTACATTAGAGGCAGTTGAAGCCAAAGTCAAGAAACGTGGTGGTTGGATTTTCCGTCAGCAGCGACAATTTGAGACCTATACTCAACCCAATCCACTTCCTCGCCAGTACGTCAGTGGCGAGTCGTATCATTATTTGGGGCGGCAGTATAGGCTAAAAGTAGTTACCAATGAGATTGAGCGAGTACGCTTGAGCAGAGGATATTTAACGGTCAGTGTAGTGGATGTGTCTGACACTGGATATATCGAAAAGCTTGTAATGGCATGGTATCGGCATCAGGCAAAGCGAGTCTTTGATGAACGGTTAAAGGTGTGCTATCCGAGTGTGGAAGCGTTAGGCATACCGTATCCACCCTTGAGCATTCGACAGATGAAATCCCGTTGGGGAAGTTGTACTGCCGCTGGTGGTGTCATACTCAATCTAACCCTGATTCAAATGCCCAAAGACTTGATCGATTACGTTGTCATACATGAACTGTGTCACCTCAAAGAGCATAACCATAGCCCAGCGTTTTACGCGCTATTGGAGCGTGTCTTACCGGATTGGGAGGAACGGCGCAAGCAGTTGAATCAGATTGGACTGCGATAAGGAAAAATGTCTGACAAACATGTGTTTGATCCGGGTTCGGACGCGGAATGCGTCCGGTGGTCGTGGGCTACCGCGACCACATGCTGACCTGCACCCCGGTGCAGCGTCAGTGGTGCTGCGCGTGAGCGCGGCACATCAAGCCCTCACGGCGTTTGAGTGACCAGCTTTTAGCTGGCGACCACCTCAGCCGCGCTGTAATCCCGAAACTCGGGATACATCGGCTACCGTAAACATGTGTAATACACATCGTTAGCGGCTGAGGTTGTTCGGTGTCCCTTAGGGACACTGCGCTGCTGCGAGGCAGCGCTAGTTCCGCACATGCTAAACGAAAAGTGGATTAAAAGACTAAAATTTGTTATCGATACTTGATAATCTAAAATGTATGCTGCACTTGAACAATAACCATAAGGGATAACACGGAATTGTCAGACACTAAAGCAACTGTTCATCTGGATGATCCCAAATATGCTTTTGATCATGCGACAATCACTGAGCTTTTGACCTATCGTGAAGGTCAATGTTTCGATCGTAAGCGAAGGCGAGAACCCAATGAATTGGCACAGTCGCTGGTTGGATTTGCCAATAATCCACAAGGTGGCTTGTTGCTTTTAGGAGTAGATGATAACTTCACGGTCATTGGGTTGAATGTCGCTTACAAAGGCGGTGACTACCGAAATAAAATTCATGATTGTCGTAACCATATTACGCATGTAATTCCACAGATACGCTTTTTGTCTGTCACTAACGCGGAAAACAAAGACGATGAAATCTGCCTAATCTATGTGCCGTATTCAGC
>JACDGI010000171.1:0-7478 GCA_013821665.1 Anaerolineae bacterium | reverse complement strand
AAGTTTACCTGCGGACAGGTGACAACAACCGTCGTTTGACACACGACGAAATTACACAGCTTAAACAGGAGCGTGGAGATCATGGCATTCCATTTATAAATCTTCCCTCGCTACAATCGGTGGACACCGCGCAATTTCACAATGGTGTACTGAATGATTACAGTCAGCGTGTGGGAAATCATAAACAGGGTGGAGACTTAACCCGACTACTACTTAACCGTCAACTTGCTGTAGAAACAGCGGGTCAAGTACGTTTGACAAAAGCAGGACTTTTGCTTCTCACTCAAGACCCACGTCATGAAATTCCTGGTGCATCGGTGCGAATACTAAAATATGAGGGACGCACAAAACTCTACGGTTTACAAAACAATGTCGTTCAGGACGAGACATTTTATGGACCTATTCCGCTCATCGCGCAGCGGGCACAAGACTATATCCGATCGCAATTACGTCAATTTCGCTATCTTGCAGCAGATAACCGATTTAACACGGTATCTGAACTTCCTGAAGAGGCATGGTTTGAAGTGATTGTCAATGCTCTCGTTCATCGTTCGTATAGCTTAGCGAATGAGTCTATTTCAGTTTATATTTTTGAGGATCGAATGGAGGTTTATAGCCCGGGTGACTATCCTACCGGTGTTGACCCAAAGCAATTTGCGACCAATATGGTTTCACGCCCTCGAAATCGTACAATTATGGATTTTATGCGTGAGATAGAGTACGTGCGGATGGAACACGAAGGAACGTTACGTATCTTTGGGGAAATGCAAAAAGCAGGTCTGCCACCCCCTGAGTATTCTCCATCTGGACAAGCTATGGTCAATGTCGTGCTTCGCAATGATATCGACCGGCGCAAATTGTCTCAATCTGGTACAGACGCATCAGCACCAACGTTCAATATGTTTCGTTTAGAGTTCCAGCCAGTACACACACCTGAAGAAACTGAACTTACTAGTCCACCGACTTTTGGTGAACTGAAAAGCGCGATTGAAAAGACACTTACTTCAAATGGGTGGGCAGTGAGTAGCTTCACTCATGACATAGCAATCGACCTGAGTAAATCCGCCCTTCCATTGCCGAGTGGTTCAGAATGGGTCGGGATGTACAACTCATTTCAATTCACGCTGCAAGAATTCAACAGTAAATTTTACCTTGCTCTTGATTTTAAAGTCGAAGTGCGGAGCCGAGCAAACCTCAAGAGAATAGTTGCAGTTGCGCCACTGATGGTTCGACAACGTTTTGGACGTGGTTTCGCTCGAATCAATGAACAGTGGATTGCTGGTTTCATCAGCCAAGTAAATACAACTGATGAAACAGTATTATTTGAGATTAGGACAGCGAAAAAAGAAGATCCAAAGACTAGAGTTAGAATCCCTTTTGTAGAGATTATTCCTGACCTCACAAGTTCGCAATTGTCGGAACTGCTGGCGACGAGCGGTAATAAAGTTGATCTCTATCGTGAGCGAACTCGCTTGAGTAATTTACCATCAAGTATACGTATGGAACGTATAAGGGAAATCAATGCGGAACTTATGCGTCGAGCCTTCCCTATCACCATACGAGACTATCAGATTTTTCTGAGACAGGATGCTGTGCGAGCAATATCGCCCGACTTTGTAGTGAATTCGTTTCTACGAGAGCCAGCAATTTCATTCGGGCAACAGAAGCTAGGTCAAGACATATCTAAAGGACTTACATCGTTTGGGGCTTATGAAAAGCCTGATACTGATATACCAATCATTCTAATGGCGACACCAGAGCGAATGCCACTGATGGAACGATTGGTCACAGCACTCCAAATAGGCAGCAAACGTTATACTGGCTTTAGAAACACTTTCGGTACAAATCTCAAAGTCGTCGCAAAATACACTGTACCTTTCGAGCGATACAAAATGACATGTGAAGAGATTGTCCCCAACCTCTCTCGCTCACCTCTTCCGCTGATGTTGATTTTTATGCCGGATGAAAGGGGTTTGTGGAGTCGTGCGAATCACCAATCGCCTTACTATCACGTAAAGCATTACCTATTGGAAAATGGGATTCCTTCCCAAGGAGTAGATCAAAATACACTGGAGAACCTAGAGTGGAAAGATTTGAATCTCGCCTTAGATATTTTTGCAAAGACTGGACATGTGCCTTGGGTTCTGGATGAGGGTCTGCCACTTGCCGATGTCTTCATTGGTCTTTCGTACTCGTCCATGCGCATTAAAGACACGCTTGAGAGGGTAGTTGCATACGTATGCGTTTTTGATGAATTTGGACGGTGGCAATATTACATCGGGAATACAGAACCTGTTCCCTTTGAACAACGTGATGTACGCCTTGCCAGTTTGATTGGAAGCGCGGTTCAACGATTTGCTGAACATTCATCAGTTAGTCATGTGCATCTTCATCACGGACATAAACTAAAACATGAAACAAGAATGAAAATTGCAAATGCTATCAAAGATGTAGCACCAAACTCAAACGTGCATTTCTTACATCTCAATGACGATAATCCTGTTCGTCTATTTAGCAATGAGAGTGAGCAAGAATCACAAGTGGCAAGAGGTACGTTTATTCGTATCGCAAACAGAAAGCAATTCTTTCTGGCAACTACTGGTAAAACTGACTTGCAAAGTGGATATCGGGGTACACCAATCGTAGCACAATGCACTCCCTACTATTACGGTTCGGGTTCAAACCCCGACTCTATTGTATATGCTCAACATGTATTGAGTCTGACACGGCTCAATTGGGCATCTACACGTGCCTTCTCAGCCGAACCAATAACGCTACTTTACTCAAGTAAAGTCGCACGCTACATGAACATTTTTGTTCAGAACTACGGTTCATTCTCGCTCCATCCAGATCTTATCCGAACGCCTTGGTTTCTATGAACAAAGAGATCCAGATTAATTCAGGAGGATGATGCAAGTCTGCACCACCCTCCAACAGACAGTGTTATAGTTTAGAACGCAATATCACTGCCTTCACCTTCGGTGTCGTCACTCTCTAACCGATCTAGAAGAACTAATCTGTTCGCATCCAAATCCAGACTTGACTGTGGTGTGCCGCTCTGATCCGTCCATGCGCTGGGACGCAGCCATTCCGTTGACACTTGCACCAGCGAACCTTTCTTGACATATTGAACTGCGATGTCCGTCAGTTTGTTCCAGCAGTTCACACGTACCCAGAGGGTTTGCTTATTGCCAGCACCGTTCTTGCGGCTGACGGCCACACTGAAACTGGCAACCTTCTGCTCTCCGACGGACTTGAGTTGGGGATCGCTGCCGACGAAACCGGTCACCTGAAGATTGATGCTCGTACCCATGCTGTTTACTCCTTGGCGCTGTGCGCTGTTTTGTCCATCGACCCTATGTCGATTTCTGACCTACGCAGAGCAGGTGCATTCAGGCAGCATTCACCCGAAGGGCGCTACCCATTTCTGGTGAGGACGAATTGCCCACAATTCGTCTGGCACAAGCCCGGAGGAAATGGGTGAAGCGTGCCGACTTCAGGCGGTATGACAGGCTGCCGCACCTGCTAGACTGGTCAGGGACAAATCGACTTGTGGATCAGATGACAAGCCGTTGCAGCAAAAGAGCTAGCAAGGGACTGGCAAAGAACAGGGGGATAGGCTAGAGCACGTATCCACGAGACGGTATGGGGACAGTTACAGCCAAAACTTAACGACAGTCGTGCTCGTCAGGGAAGTAGGTCGCTTTGAAGTTGAACATTCCCGGTGACTCGCTGTGCTGCACTCCTTCATACAGGGCACTGGTCAAATGGCTCAATCCGGCTTGAAGCTTTTCACGAATGTAGGACAGATTGCCAAATAGGAGGAGTTGGATGGCGGCCTGGATCATATAGTCTGAAGTTGCCAGCAGTTCGTAAGCCATGCGTCCGCGCCAGCCGTGTACCCCATTGGCACAGGATACGGCTGTTCGCAGGCTGCTGTGAAAGTCATAGGCTTTGAGCAGTGCTTTCGCAGTTGCTTCAAAATCATCGGCATGAGTGTCTTTGGGCTGCTGGTAAATCAGAAGATAAGTGGCGTACTTCTCGTTGTCAAATAGGCGGTTGTAACGATAGAGTGCCTGCTGAACGGTGACATCAGCGGTAGTCATCATGAGTTCTCCTTGATTGGGTGATGGGAAACGAAATTCTGAGAGAATATAAGCAGTTTCTTACAGAATCCAACGGGTGAGCATGTGCAGTGTTTGGGGAGCTGTAGGTGCGGCTTCGACTTGCATCAACAGCGAGCGGAGCACCGTTTGAACACGCTCATACATGCGATAGTGCTCCTCGTCGTATGGCAGTACCCATGTTCCGGAGGGGATCAGTGAAGGGACACCGACTCCCCCACGTTTATATTGGACGGGAAATTCAAAGGGGGCATCGCGCTGTAAGTTCCAACCAGTCCACTGTACCAGTGGGAAGCTTCGTTCATCAGCGGGTAATGTCCAATCCGCCCTGAGAATTCCATCCGGATGCTCGGCCAAGTAGAGGCGTTTCACGGATAGTCCGGTATAGGTTTCACCAAAGGGTGGTTGTGTCACCTTCACCAGCAGAACCGGTTTCCAATGCAGGTATGTACAATCGCTGTTCATGCAATTCTCCTTTTATGATTATGGACTGCGATCCGGGTACTTTCCGGCAGTAAATTCGGTTGGAGGTCGCTTAACCAGAAATCCTGACGGAAGCTGTAGCCGGTGACCGCTTCAATCCGGCAGAGTTCACGATAGGTTTCGGAGTTGTGGATAGCGCCATTCAGCAAATCGTTGACACTGGCCAGCACACAGCAAGCGCATGACAAGCGTGTGTTTCCTAACATATAGGCAGGATGTGCGATACCATCATGCTGGTGAATACAGTGCCAGACGTCGTCGGATGTCCAGTCATGGATTGGCAACCAATTCAACACTAAACGATTTAACGTCGGGGCGGTGCAGTCGTCTCGAACCGTCACTGTTTGTTTTTTAGCCCGACTGGTACTTTCTTCGGCCCGCAGCCCAATGGCACAGATGACTTTTCCCGTCGGGTAAGTATGCCGTATCCAGCGGGAGATGGGCGCACGTTTGAGGTCAGAAGTGCAGTAGCGAACTTTGCTGGACGGCCAGCACGGCCGAGAGGGATCAGCATGGTAGCGCTGCCAAATGCGGTCAATCAAATCACCCTGAGTCCAGCGAACGATATGCAATGGAATACCTTTGCGCCATGCCAAATCTTGGATGTATTCGGTTGTGTTATGCCATTCAGCACGCCCTAAATCCGCATGCACCATCGCTACATCACCGGACCAGCCTTCGGTCTGACGCCTTTCGAGCAGGTGGTGACACATGGCATCGGAGTCCTTGCCGCCAGAGACACTTAGCACGAGCGTCGCTCCGTTGCGGAGTAGCGTCAGTGGTTTCGGTGAATCATCCGGCGTATCAGGGGCATCGACCGAAAATAGAGGAAGTTGTTGCATGTTGCTTTCCTTTCTGTGTTTTGCATTACACTGGAGAAGATAGGAGGTGTGAACTCTTGAGGTGATCAATGAAGCGATTAACCGCGTTAGAAAGATTACTGTCGTTGAATCTGATACTTGGCACTGCTATGGGTCTTGTGATGTTTCGCGAGTTATTGATTAGAGAACGCAAGGACAAAGCGACTAATCAGTTGGTCGGACATGATGACTTTCTGCTTCAAATGGCTGGCAATTCCGGCATGTCTCCCGCAGCAGGCTTTGTCATGCATCTGTATCGAACCGGGAAGTTGTCCGGTGAGAACAGCCTGTTAAGAGGAATCAACTTGATGGGTGCTAATTGGGGCCGCGTCGTTCTGTTCGACGCAAACCTTCAGGGGATCGACTTGAGTTACGCGGTGTTGGATGATGCTAATCTGTGGGGGACAGATTTGTCAGAAGGCTGCTATCAATGGGCTTCAATGAAGGCTACAAACTTTGCGCGAACAAATCTGCGAAAAGCTGATCTTACGAGAGTTAAGGCCATGAAAAGCAGTTTCTTCATGGCACATGCACAACGTTCGATTCTTGAACGTGGCAATTTTGATCAAGCAGACTTTCAAGAGGCAGATTTTCATGGAGTAAAGCTAAATACAGCACGGTTAACACACGTAAACATGCGGGATACCAACCTGGCAGAGGCAGAGTTGCGAGGTGCAGTTTTAAGAGGTGCGCGTATGATCAGGATGAATCTACGAGGTGCAGACCTGACCTATGCCGAGTTTGACGAAAACACTATCTTGCCCGATGCAGAGTTTATTCTGGATAGCAAAAGCTTTGACAAACATTGGACGCCACAAACGGACATGACACGCTATACGAATCCTGATCACCCTGATTTTTGGCAGCCTGTATGGGCCACAAATTATGATTGGGTGAAGCAAAACTATAAGAGGATTGATCTTGAAGGACTTCCAGCTCTTCGCGGTAAACTGGCAAGCTCCGGCTGGAGACAAAATCCCCGATCCCTGTGTAGGTCACTTAAGGAATGGATAGGCAATCGGTGCAGCAGTGGAATCGCATCAGAGTTAGGTGCGTCGCTTTGTCTAAATGAAAGAGCAGAGGTTGTGACATACGTTCACGCCTCCTCAAACCAGATGCCACTGAAACGCTGGATATCACCATTATCTAAAAAGCGCATCCAGCAGCTATGAATACCGATGCTGTAAGGCTGCACGTTGTCACACAGGGGATAGGCGATGACGATGCATTTGCGGCAGGGATTAACAGTGGACAGTCCGATTATTCGTCCGACTGCACCGGGCTTGGGTAGTTTCGAGTGATGGACGTTTTGTCTTTGACAGGTGAGCATGGTTTATGCCTCTTTCTGCAAATAGGGCAGCAGTTCGTCACAGCAGATGGGTAAGCTGCGGACGGACAGTGCATCCACGCTGACATAACTGAGGAAAGTGGTTACGGGCAGGCGGTGCAGCAGCTTGTAGACATAGCCCACAACCACACAAGCCACGAGATCGTTTATTAAAAGATGCTGATCGCCACGTGCGACTAAATCGGCACAAGACAGATTAGGCTGTGGAGTCGGCTGAGGCTCTGGTTCGAGCAGTTCCGGAAAAAGCAGTGCCGGACTGGGCAGATAGCGGTACTTGCCCTCATCCCCATCAACATGACGCAGCATCGTCACACAATCCGAGGTATTACCGAGACACACCTGACCACTGTCGAAATGATTACCGGCATCGAGCCAGATGCCCTCAGCTTTCGCCAGTTCACGGCGGGCATCATGGTTATCCACGCAGCCAATGACCAAATTACCGCTGCGGTCAATATGCTCTCGGACATTGAACGGTTGATCGATTGCCGCAATCTCTAGTCCCAAGGCTTGATTAAAACGCCTAGCCAGCACCCGGCTCTTGTTTTGTCCGACATCGCCGGTGGCAAACAACTGCCGTCCGACATTCTTTTCTTCAACGACATCAGGATCAATGAAGACTAGTTTTGGGATGTGCAGCCGCGCCCGACGCATATCGTAGAC
>JACDGI010000958.1 GCA_013821665.1 Anaerolineae bacterium | reverse complement strand
CTTTTAGGGTCAATGTTGCAAATCACGGTGTCGCCTGCGAATTCACTCTTTTGATGGGTGGTTAGATCGATTGCTTCAACTCCCGTAACCGTTTGGTCTATGACTCTAAAATTCGTGACTTCATGGTTGAGCAGTACCTGCCCTCCGTGTGATTCAATGACGTTGACGAGCGAATTGATCACATGCTCAAAATGCTGAGTTGGGTAAAATGCACCTGCTTGATAGCCTCTAAACAAAGCGACCCAGGCATAGAATGAGAGTTGATTCGGAGGCAGCAAAAAATCAAGCCATTGCAGAGCTAGTAGGGTTTGGGCGGCTTGCGGTAGCTGAAACTTGTCGAATACATCTTGAAGTGTGCTGTTGAGATATTGGACGGCACAAATCACTGAACCTGCATGTTTGAGCAGTTCAGTTGGCTTAACTGGAGGAGCGAGTTTTTTCAAACCAGCACCAGTTTTTTCGACTTCGTTGACAAATTGGCGGATGCTATCGCTATGTGCAGGAAACAGCGTTGACAATCGCTTGATCAGTTCCTCCGGTTCCGAAGGAATATCTAACGCATGTCCCGGCATTCGCATGTGGTCATAGCCATCCGGGTCATATTGCTCAAAGGTCACTTCTTGATCTAAGCCCAGTTTCTTGAGTACCAGATTAACCGTTTGTCCTTCACCGCAATCCCAGACATAGTGGAATTGGGCATTAAACGTGTATTTTTTAGCCATCGTAAACGTGTGACCAAAGCCTCCTGGATGCTCATGGGCTTCGAGAATTTGCACGGTCTTGCCGGAGTTTGCCATCAACGCGCCAAAGACTAATGCTGATAAACCACTACCGACAATCAGGTAATCCGGTTTCATAGGATGGTTCCTCGATCAATTGCATGGAAAACGCTATTTTCTCGACTAGACGAAAGGTTTAAGTTACGTCCTATGTTTCACGTCTAGGTTGCCGCGTAGAACGCCCGCGCTTCCGCCAGCAACTGGTCTTCGGTCATATGTTGTTCATTCACGACAATCGTACCGACGACTCGCTCGGCGAGATCCGGGTGATGTTCCTTGAGTTCGGACATCAGATAGTTCATCGCGCTGCTTGCTCCGGTCGAACTGCCAAAAATCAGAATCTTTTCGGCACCACTCAGCGTCCGTGCTACTGCTTCGTAAAAGGGTTTGAGTTCTGGTTTGCGCTGACCATTATCTTCCACATAGCGCAGGTGACGATGTAAGCCGTCTGGATCGTCAGGCGTGATGATCTCCGGTACTGAGCCGTGCAGTTCGGACCTATAAATACGGGCTTCGCGGTGATCAATAACGACCAGCAGGTGAACACCCTCCGCAGCGGTCGCTGGTGCGCTTCCGTCGGATCGCTCGATGAAGTGGCGAATCTGCATCAGTTCTTCGATGTCAGATAAATCTTTGTGCTGTGGGGGGTGGATTGTTAGCGTTTCGCCATTCCGCGTAAATTTCAGATTGCCGTTATGCTCCTCCGTCACGTCGGCCAGCGAGCTTAGCATTGACCGCACATCCTGCCACTGAAGGTTATGGGCAATCGGGTGCTGAAAGACGGCGTTATAAGTGGCTTGATGAGTTCCGGACATTTGTGTTTTCATTAACTTCTCCTGAGACTGGTCTTGCCAGTTGTCAAAGCGCTCGACAATACTTCTCTATTCTTCAACCCGCTCCACCACACAGTTCGGACGGTAATCTTGACAATCAACTGCTTTCTCAGTCAGCACGGTTCCTGGCTGGAGAGCGCACTTGATATAGGGATTACGGCTAAAATAGTGACATTGGTGACACGGAACTTTGTAACGCAATTTGAGGCTGAATGAATGCTGCATCTTGGGAATGCAAGCATAGATTGAAGAAGCGATCGCTGAGATGCTCACAAGACTGACCACAATCAGGAAGGCTACATCCAATGGCGCGATTTCAATCCCCCGGTAGCTTGGAGGAAGTGGATTAGATGGCATTGCTATCGATCTTGCTTCCATTTGCATTGCTTCCACGACTTTATTTATGTTCTAATTCTGTAAACCAAATTTTTTATTCATGGTCTTGCCTTGCATTGGAGGAGTACCTAAGTTACTTCTATCCTTCAAGCTACACTCAAATCATGAGAAACTTATGAGCGATTCAGAGCTTTACGTTTTTGAAATATTTGCCGGATTTTAGGGGATTCAGATTTAATCCGTATTAGAAGATTGGTAACGCTATAGATGTGACGACAATGATATCTAAACCTGACTGATGACAAAAATCTCAAAACTGAATTAACACTTTCACCTGCAGTGCCAATTTCATCCTGATTTCATTATTCCCCATTATAATAGTAGTGTAAGAGTATTCCCAGCACCTGATACTTCTACTAGAAGCGGAAATTAAACACATGGCAGGCAATAAATATTTGGTTAAGAAACGAATAATATTTATCCCGTTGGTTGTCGTCTTATGTAGTCTTGGGTTGGGAGGAATCTGGCTTGCAGGTCGCTCTGCTCGCCAAATGCCGACCAAAAATCCAGCGCCGCTTAGTGCCAAAAC
>JACDGI010000170.1 GCA_013821665.1 Anaerolineae bacterium | reverse complement strand
CTCCCTCATTTTCCAAAATGCGAGTATCAATTTTGGAACTAGGAGCGATGAAGTCTCCCTCAGATGGTTGAGATGAATTAGCCTTGATTACGCAATTCTCCCTCAAATACCACCTGAGTAGTTACGAAAAAATCACATATTATCTACTTGGATGGCACTGGGATTTATAGTAGATGGCATTGACCCAAAATCATTTGCATTCTACAATGGTAAAAATTGTACCGTTTCAAAACGATTTTTTATACAGTAAATGGACTTCATACTTCATGATGACTACAAGTTCCACTCTCTTTGAACGCATAAAATTACATGGCAACCCTCACGCGAACGCTGCTAGCACAATTGAGCATGGACAGGCCAGATTTACCGTATTGACCTCGTGTTTAATACGTCTTGAGTGGGCTACGAATGGTCAATTTGAAGATCAGTCAACATTCGCATTCCCAAGTCGTATGGCAGATGTTCCTACTTTTGATTGCAAATCGGTTTCAGGTGGTATAGAAATCACAACATCTTCTCTCACACTGCGTTATTTGTCGGATGAAAAGCCGTTCAACGCAGCCAATCTTTCTATTAGCCTTGTTGTAAATGGGAAAACTCTCAACTGGATACCGGGACTTGCCAATGAAGGCAACTTGCGCGGCACACGTCGGACGCTCGACCAATGTGCGGATACGGCTAGCATTCCTGAAGGCTTGCTCTCAAAAGATGGTTGGTCACTATTTGATGATAGTGGATCGGTTGTTTGGGATCTTGAGCAGACGTGGGTGGAAAGTAGATCCGATGAACATATATATGACTGGTATTTTTTCGGTTATGGACATGACTACAAGACACTCCTAAAAGATTACATTGGCTTTGGAGGCGATATACCTTTGGTGCCTCGTTACGTATTGGGTACGTGGTGGTCACGCTTTTGGGCCTACCATGCCGATGATCTCGTGCAACTGGTGAAGGATTTTCAGTCACATGAGATCCCCCTAGACGTGCTGGTTGTCGATATGGATTGGCATACACGAGACGGCTGGACGGGTTATACATGGAATCGCGAACTTTTTCCTGACCCTGAAGCTTTTCTGGCGTGGGTTCATTCGCAGAATCTCTATGTGACGTTCAATCTTCATCCAGCCGAAGGTGTTAAGAAGCATGAATCGGTGTATACAAAATTTGCGCAACTATTGGGACGCGATGCAACTACCGGTGAAGGAATCCAATTCGATGCTACCGACAAAAACTTCATTCAATACTATTTTGAATTGTTGCATCACCCGATGGAAGAGCAGGGCGTAGATTTCTGGTGGTTGGATTGGCAGCAAGGTACCGATACATCAATCAAAAACCTCGACCCGCTCCCGTGGCTGAACCATTTGCATTTCAGGGATTCAACTCGCCGAAACATACGCCCGATGCTCTATAGTCGCTGGGGCGGACTCGGTAATCATCGCTATCCAATTGGCTTTTCAGGTGATGCCTATACCACTTGGGAGTCACTCGCTTTTCAGCCCTATTTTACCGCGACTGCGGCTAACGTCGGATATGGATGGTGGAGTCACGATATTGGTGGACATTTCGGCGCTGCTGATCCTGAATTGTATGCGCGCTGGGTGCAATTTGGTGCAGTCAGTCCCTGTTTGCGCTTGCATTCAACCAAAGACCCCTTAGCTGAACGTCGTCCTTGGGCATTTCCGCAGTCCACTTATGAGGCTGCTAAGGCTGTGATTCAGTTACGCTACAAATTGTTCCCATATTTGTATAGCGCGGCACGAGCAAATTCTCAAATCGGTCTCTCATTGTGCTATCCCATATACTATGAATACTCGGAAGTCGAAGATGCGTACCTCGCGCGTGAACAGTATTTCTTTGGCGATCAACTTATCGTTGCGCCAATTGTTAGCCCTGCTGATCCTTCTACAGGGCTTGCCTCGATAGATGTATGGATGCCTGAGGGTGAGTGGTTCGACTTCACCACTCTCGAAACGTATACTGGCCCGCGATGGGTGAAGATATTTGGCGACCTCAATTACATTCCGATATTTGCGAAGGCGGGCGCGATATTGCCACTTTCCCCATCTATCGCCAGTACCAAAGAATTTGACGGTTCCCGTTACATCCTCCATGTTTTCCCCGGTTCTAAGGGGCAATTTGAAATTTATGAGGATGATGGGGCGACTGAGGCTTACCAACATGGCGCATTCGAGACAACTTTACTCACGCTAACATCCTCTGAAGCCAACGTTATCAGCTTCACTATTGGGGGATCGCAAGGTACGTGCAGTGGCCTGCCTGAAACTCGATCATTTGAAATTCACTTTCGGGGATTCACCGAACCGCGCGCGATAACGATTAATCAAAATGAATCGACTGATTGGATGTACAACGCCGGTTGTTCGGAGTTTGTGCTGTTAGCGGAAAATATCAGCCGTACTACTCCTCTTGAAATTGAGATTAGTCTCACGCAGCAGTCGATTGAGCAAAATGCCAACTCATCATCGAATATGCTTGCGGATGTTACAAAACTTCTTCAATTGGAATCACCTGTTACATCCAAAGAGCAAGCACTTGATGTTGCTTTGACTAATCCAAGCGCGGAAAATCTTGGAGCAATAGCGTGTTTGGGCGGCCCATTTGTCCACTTTGTCGAATATACGACTTTTGAGGATGCCCATCAGCAGCTAGGGACAGTCGTGATTATTCCGCCTAGCGACCAGTCAACATACGATACTGAAATCGTGTGGTCATTACAAAAGGCTGGTCAATCTGCTGTAAAAGATCGTAATGTCTTGAAGAATTGCGAATCCGAACAGATTATTCATAACCCGTTTTGCGATCAGGGTGATTATTCCACATTTCGCTGGGATGTGTCGGTCAAACTTGTCTGGCGTGAGCATACGATTGTTTTTAATCATCAAAGCCGTGATGCCTATCCAAGCCTGACTAGTTGGCAGAGCATCATTTATAACCCGCAAACTCTCCCACATTCAATTCAGGATGTGCTATCCGATGATCGTAAATTAAACCAAAACTTCGAATGGGAAACGCATCGTCAAGCGCTCAATTACACTGTAAACATCAAGCAACCGTACGGGATTGTTCTCCTTAAACAAGAGCGCCAACGGATTACAAATGGCGAACCGCTAGAAGCCTGTGTTACGACATCGCTATCAAGTGTTACAGTACAAAAGACAACACTTTATGTGCAATCAATTGGCGATGCCACATGTTATTTAAACGGCGAAGAATTGAAAACAGTTGAACCAATCACCCACGCGACACTCAATCCCATGTTCGACTCATGGATGCCACCGAAGCACACGTACTATGCCTTACCACTACAAGAAGGTGAAAACCAAATCATCATCTTTACGCGGCCTGATATATCGATTAATTGGTGGGGTGTTGGTGCGACCGTGTTTGACGAAAATGGTAAAGTTTTAGTGCAATAGCACTTTCAAAGTCGTGAATGCGAGGTTGGGCAGGGTTAGGCAAAAATAAGCTAGAAAATAAGGGATATTTATAATGAGATTGATGCGAAGATTTCAGTTTAGACTAGGCCATCGGACGTTATTCGCCAAAATCTCTGTTTTGCTTGTAACTATACTGCTATTCGGAGTTACATTCGTGCAAAGTGCGGGATCTTCCGTGTCATATATCCTCGAAAACGGCCTCATGAAAATCGGCAACACCTACTATGAAGTTGCTTTGGACGCGACTCATGGGGGAATTGCCTATATTCTGGATAAGTCCAGTAATAAAAATATTGTTGAAGGCGATGCCTCAAGCAATTTGTGGTCTGCCACACTTGATAAAGGCGACCCTATTGTCAGCAGTTCTTACAGTGAGATTAAACCAGTTTGGGATGCTGCCAATGGCACGCTGACGCTCAGTTATACCGGTGCTGTGAGTGTGCAGGTTACAATTACAAGCTCTGATACACCGGCGTTAAAACTTCAAGCTACTGTCATGAATAAATCGGGCGCAAACATCTCGAATTTTGAGTTGCCCGACTCACTGAAAATAGCCGAAGCGGACGTGGACAATGCCTTGATACCGATGATGCCCGGTGCTCAATTGAGTTCAAAATTCTTCACAGATGGACGAACTTACGTCAACGAATATCCCGGCGTGATGTTTGCGGATTATCTGGCTGTGAATTCCAAACGCGGCAGGATTACCGTTTACACACAAAAGGGGGCTCTTTTACAACCGTCTCTGCTTGGTTTTGAGCATTTGAAAGACGATGCAGGTTTTTCCAAGATGACGCATTCCTACCGGACGTGGATTGAAGACACCAAAACATGGTTGTCACCTTATCTCGTTATCAACATCGGGCAAGATTATCCAACTACTATTCACAATTACCGCAGCGATAACCAGATTGATAAATTCAAATCGCTGACTGAAAAATTAGGTGAAGCAGCACCAACATATTTTGCCTCACCGATGTATAAGCTCGATATAGCTGTATTGAAAGTGAAATTTGCAGACATTTCGGATGCAATCATCAACAAGTTAAATATACCCGGCATGATCCATTTTGTTGCTTTCCAGACAGGTGGGCATGATCATAATTACCCTGACTTTATACCACCCGATAAAAAGTGGGGCACAACGGCGGACTTTGCGGAAGCAGTGAAATTGATTCATAGTCGTGGCGGGTTAGTCGTTCCATATACCAATTTTTCGTGGTGGAATAACCACGGTCCGATGTTAGCAAAATTACCGGCTGATACACCTTTGACCAGCATCATTAATATCAAAGATTCTCATGGACTGCCGGGATTTGAAAGTTTCGGGCCAAACAGCGGTTTTGTGATGAACATTCACAACAAGTTCGTTCAAGACAAAATTACTGAACAACACAAAGCACTGCTCAACGATGTGGGTGTCGATGCCATCTTTGAAGATCAATGGGGTGCAAGATCCGCCCCGTACGATTTTAACCCCTCAGGTTTAGATACCGACGATCCATCCACATCCTATTTTGAAGGTGTGCTTGGTCATTACCGGGATCAGAGCAACAGTAACTTGATGACAGAAGTGGGTGTTGATGTCCTTGCAAATGATGGTGTCGGGTTTATGGGAACCAATTATTTGTGGGATATGCTCGGTTATCGGAGCGCGACGGCTGATGTAACAACTTATTATCCAATGGCGGCTATGCTGCTACGGGATAAGGTGCTTCTTTATCAACATGATTTAGCGGCTGAAATGTGGACAAAAAATAAAGATATGCTGCGCTGGAATCTCGCACAAGGTTATGGCCTGAGCAACGCCTTTTTAGACTCCAGTATTTCTGGTCTCAATATGGATAACCCGTGGTTAAATCTGGTAGGCGTTTTCCAAAAATATGCCTTGTCGAATTACGCTGACCAATTAGCAACGGCTTATGACGACCTCGGAAATAATGTCACTCGAACCACTTTTTCAACCTATACAGTCTACTCCAATTGGGATTTGACCCATACTTATACTTTGAATGGAAATACACTGTCAGCCGGTGGCGTAGTTGCCCAAGCCAATGATGGATCGGTAACTGCTGGAGTCTTTACGGTATTTAATGGCAGTCCTTTAAGCGATGGTGATCACTATTTAGTTGAAGTACGATCACCGACAGAAATCAAGGTGTTCCAACCGGTCGGTGCGGATATGAATATCCATATTCATAAAGATGCGTCGTGGAGCAAAGTCACTGTAACAGCATATGGATATGATGGTACATCGCTTGGAGCTGTTACGGCGGATGTTACCGATGACAGTGTAAAGTTTAACTACACGAACACTATAAACGGTAGACTTGTCGGCTATTATCAAATTGCCCCAGCAACCTAGGCGATTAAGTTCGAGAGCGAGATTGCTGTTTACAGAATATTGCAGTTGTTACTGCATAAATTGCATCATTCCCGCCGAATTGCACGGCGGATATGAGGGAGCGTGGCGCTGAATGGTCATTTTGTGTCGGCGGGTGGCTCGGTTGCTGCCGCTGAAATGACACAAATGCAGCGGATAATTCGGCTGTTGCCACCGCCGTGCAATTTGTGCATTGCAAAACAGTTATTAGAGGCAAGTTTCAAGATATAAGTACTGGATCTATTGGCGGCAGTGGCGGCGGCATCCGACTGCCATTCGGTGTTGCTGCCATTTGCATGTGAGACTCAAAACGTTCCTTATAGGTTTGTTCTCTCTTCTATTTTAGAACAAAAATTCATATCGCGCAAGCGAAATTGGTTCGAGTTTTCAAACCTGAAGGACAACACTTTAAGGTGATTATCGGCCACTCAGGTTTGATTGCTCTGCTAGAGTTGCGTCGATTGCTTGCCGCGCGATAATATCTGAAGTTGAAAGAACCTTATTTAGAATATTCCTCACTTATTGACTAAGGATAAGAGCATGGCAAAAATTGGAATAGGGGTTATCGGTTTGGGCCGGATGGGGCAGGTGTATGCGACTTTTTCTGCCAGCCAATTGGCCGATACAAGTTTGGTTGCGGTTGCCGATATGCGTGCGGACGTGATTGCTTCATTTGCTGATCGGGTTGGTGGTGCAAAAACGTATACGGATTATCATGACTTGCTGGCTGATCCAAACGTGCAAGCCGTTATTGTAACGACACCAACCAGCACGCATCATGAAGTCGTCATTGCGGCTGCGGCTGCCGGTAAAGCCATCTTCTGCGAAAAGCCGACTGCGCTTACACTCAGTGCCACGGATGAAATGATTGCTGCCGTCGAAAAAGCGCAGGTTATGTTTCAGGTGGGTTTTATGCGCCGGTTTGATGCTGGCTATGCCGCTGCCAAACGTCAGCTTGAATCCGGCGCGATTGGTGATCCGGTTGTTATTCGTTCTATTGGACGCGATCCATTCCGTACCAGCCTCGAATATGCCAATCCCGCTGTGAGTGGCGGCCTCATTTTGGATATGGCAATTCACGATTTCGATCTGTTGCGCTGGTTGATGGGTGATGAAGTGCAGCGTGTATATACGGAAGTTGCGTCGCTCGTTTACCCTGAACTGGAATCGGTTGGTGATGTTGATAACGCCATGATGACTCTGCGCTTTGAAGGTGGCGGCTTGGGTAATGTTGAGGTAAGCCGTACTGCAAATTATGGGTACGACATTCAATGTAATGTGATTGGTACCAAAGGCGCACTGCAAATTGGCTACTTGCAGGAAACACCAGTACTCATCCTAACTCCCGAAGGAGCGCGGCACGATATTGTTCCCCATTTTCCGCAGCGTTTCGGTACGGCCTATACCACGCAGATTGCCCACTTTGTCGAGTGTTTGCGGGACGGCAAGTCACCAAGTGTTACTGCTAAAGATGCCCGTGCAGCATTACAAATTGGCTTAGCTGCCACACGCTCGCAACATGAAGGTCGCATTGTGTATGTCAATGAAATAAATACGTAACTTCAGAATGCTGATGTAGTTGGACTTATGAAAAGAGGCGCTCATGCGCCCCTTTATCTTTAGAGGGAATTGTTATTGGTTTCGAGGCTACTTTGACTGTGCAAAAAGCAATGGCACCGCGCATGATGCCGTTGCTTGGTTATTCTGTGTAATCACCGATAGCTTCAGCCAGTAAATACCGGGGGCAAAGATGCGGGTATCAACTTCACCCAAAACCCCTTGTGAGACTGCCTTAATGTAGCTGTTGTAAAGTGTATAGACTTTAGCGCTATCAGGGCGAATTTCAAGCTTGTAGAAAGCAAAATTATTGACTGTTGCTTTACCCTCGACACTGACAACGCCACTAACAAGTTGTCCGACTGTCGGGCTGGTAATTTGAGTTCCCGCGTCTGTACAGCCTTCTAAGGCGTAGGAGGTACTTCCGCTGCTGGCTTGCGTGGGCACATAGATGACTTGACCGACAAATATGTTATTGATGTTTGCGAGACAATTTGCCGCCTGTAAGGCCTCAATTGTTGTGCCTGACTTTTGGGCAATCGTCAAAAAGGTATCACCGCGCCGCACGGTGTAGCTAACCCAAGCGTTTGGTATGGTGCAGGGTGCTGGTGTACCTATAAGTGTTGTAGTCGCGATACTCGGTGCCGTGGGCGAGGGTGGCAGTGATGTAGGCGTATTGGTCGGTAAGCTCGTTGCCGTGACTGTTGGCACAGACGTAGCACTGGGTCGCGTGGTCGGTGTACGGGTCGCGGAAGGAACCAAGGTTGGAGTCGATGTCGGTGGCAGTGATGTTGATGTTTTGGTTACTGTTGCCGAAGGTTTCAGTGTTAGTCTGGTTGTCGCCGTAAAAGTTACTGTCGGTGGCAGTGCTGTTGCGGTTGGCGGCAGAGGAGTCGCTGATGGTTTCAATGTTGCGGTGGCTGAAGGCGGTACATGTGTTGGTGTTGCGCTTGGTATATTGGTCGGTTTCGCTGTATTGGTTGCTGTTGGCTGTAGCGTTGCCGTAAATGTCGAGGTCGCGGTTGCTTCATGAGTGGCTGTGGCTTGTACGATGGCATTTGCAACCGGCGTAGCGCTCATCACGCGTGGTGTAACTGATGCAACCGTCGTTGATACTGCGCCGGTGGTAATGGTTGGCTTGACTGCTATTGGGGTGGCTGTGGGTATATCAGTTTTGGGGATGGACGTTTCGGTGGCTTGAGTCGCCGTAATTTCTATGGTTGGTGTACTCGAAGCTACGATGGTTATAACAGCAGGCATCAGGGTCGATGTATTTGTGGCGACTGACGCGGGTTCAGTCGTTTGTTCAAGAGTCGATTGTGTGGAGACAACTTGGGTTGTGGCTGTCTGCGTTGATACTTGTGCTACGATGGCGGATGCGAGTGGGGTAGGGGTTGCCGATTGCCCCGCTCCGCCTGAAAGCGACAGGATAATCGCAAACGCTACGGCAAAGGCCAATATTCCAACAGCAATTATGGCTACGATGAATTCATTCCCGATGTCACGCTGCATATTCTATCCTTCGGCCTCAAGCATACTGGTAATTGGAAGCGCAAAGTAAAATATGCTTCCAATGCTTGGGCGTGTTTCGACCCACAAGCCACCACCGTGCGCCTCAATCAACATTTTTGCGATGGATAGTGCTACTCCGTTGTCGCCCAGTCCGTTTATGACCGGATTTTGCGCCTTATACTTCCGGGCAAAAACCCGTGCGAGTTCTTCCGGTGGAATGCCACCGCCACGATCCTCAACGGACACGAGTACACAATCAGTTGCCGAAGCCAGATTGCCATTGGTCGAAAGCTTTACATCTTGCCGGTGAGCCGTGATGATAATCTGGCTATCGGGCGGTGATACTAGATAGGCGTTGGTTAAAATTTGCCCGATGACTTGGCTAATCGCATCCTGATCGGCCTCAATCGTCGGTAAATTGTCATCAAGGTTCAAATGAACTGTCAGTCCCTTCTCGCGGAACTGATAGGTCGAGTTGCTAATGGTGTCTTCAATTATATTAACGATGCTAACCGGACGCGGTACGAGTATCAGTCGGCTAGTATCCATTGCTGTAATCCGTGTCAGATCATCGGTTATTGATGACAAACGCGTGATATTGGCGGCGACCCGCTGCAAGAACTTACGCTGCATCTCGCCCAAAATACCCGCTGACTCATCCATCAGCAAATCGATGTAGCCCATAATAGAGGAAAGTGGCGTGCGAAACTCTTGAATGACACTTAACGTAAGCTCTGGATCTTGCTTTTTGCCATCACCATTTGCGCTTGCATCTTCACTGGGTTCACGCTCAGTCGTGAGTTTCAATGCGCTGATTCTATTCTGTGCTTCACCGAGTGCGGAGCGCGTCTCGTTGAGTTCGCGTTCAAGTTGGTTGCGCTGCTCTGATAAATCATCAATCATGGCCGTTAGCGATGTGATATTTTCATCACTGCCAGCTATAACGTTGCTCGGCGCATTTCCAGAAGATGCCAATAAAGCATCCCGCTCGGCTTGAAGGGCTTGTTTCTCGGCCAAAAGGTGATTTTGGCGGCTGTTAAGATCACTTTTCTCATTGGATAAGACTTGCAGTTGCAAGCGTAATTTGGCTTGCTCCTGGTGGGCTTCGGCCAGTTCGAGCTGATAGCCGGAGGCTTCTGCGAGCAACCGCGCCCGATTTTGTTTGATAGAATCTTGCTTCGATTTGAGATCATCACGTTCGGTGCGGATTTGGTCGCGTTCGACAGTGAGTGCTTCACGGTCAGAAGCCAGGTTTCGCATCTCTGTTTCGAGGGCCTGAATGCGTGAAGCCCGTTCCTTTTCGCGCTTAATCGAATCTTCGTGTTGAACACGCTCATTGAGGAGCGCATTACGTTCCAATGCCAAGGCGTCGATCCGTTGTTGTAAGCCTGTTCGTTGTTCAATCAATTGAGTAATGAGCTGCGCCATGCCAGATGTACTTTGCTCGATACCCAAAGCTTGCAACTGTGCTGAAATATCGGAGAGTTTACCCTGTAATTCTTCGCGTTCGGCCTGCATCCGTGAATTATCAACGTTGATGCGGTCGGCTACGGTTTCCATCGCGATAGTGGGATTAATCTGCTGATCCGCCGCTCGCATTTGTGCAAGCTGAGTCTGTAGATTATTGCGCTGCCCAATCAAATCTTCTTTTTCTCGCCGCAGTACCTCAACCATATGCTTATAGACCGACTCGTTGCTGCTGGCCGTCGCACCTGCTAGTGCTGTTTCCGCCTCTTGCAAGCGGCCAAGTAGTTGTTCGCGCTCGGTACGTAAATTTTGCTGTTCGTCTGTTAGCGTGAGGATACGCTGCGAAACGGACATACCTTCTTCCGTATCGCCTAAGGAAGCGGTAATGTGATTACGTTCGGCATCCAACTCAATTTTGAGCTGCGAAATCTGATGTGAAAGGTCATTGATTTGTTCGCGCGATGCTTGAAGATTACTTTGCATCTCTTGCCGCGCGGCCAACACACTGTCGTCATTGAGTTCATCCAGCGGAATGCCCTGTACCAGCGCTTGAATAGCGCGTTCTTCGGCTTTTAGCCCTGCATCACGCGCTGCATAACTCAGCCCTAATAGATTCCCCGATATGATACCGATGCCCTTTAAAAGTTCGCGTTCGCCTTCGTCGAGTTCTCGTTGCGAGTAGGGCGTGGCAACGAGCAGTATGCCCACAAGGTCTTTACCGCGTGTCAGCGGTTGGAAATAGGCAGGGCCAGACTGTTCGATGTCCAATCGATTGTAGAGATCGCGCAGCTCGTTTGTATTCCGGTCTGTATACAATGGACGTTGAGAACGCCGCTCAATGGCGTTCACCAATGTTGGTTGGTTATCCAGATTAATTGACATGCCCGAAATGCGGCGCTTCATCGATTTATCGTAGGCATTCGCCAGATCAGCATAATTTGCGTCTTGCAATGTCAGGATCGCGCCAATATCTGCTTTCAAACTATCCAATACGGCAGTGATAATTTTCTCAGGGATGCTGCTTGGGGTGGCATCTTCTAGAATAAGACCCAAAATTTTCAACAACTGAATCGAATCGCGCTGCGCGGGCGACACAATTGGCGAGAGTGATGTGCTGAGCGGCGCTTCGGCGGGTGTTCCGGCAGTTGTATCTTTAGGACGAGAAGCCATCGGTAGGGTATTGGTTCGCGCACCGACCTGTTCTTGGCTTCTCAATTCACTTTGGAGTCGATGCATGACCATGCGGTAGATCAATACGGGCAGTATCGCAAGTCCGGCAAACAGAGCCAGTCGCGCCGTTCCGGCATAATTCCCCAGAATACTCAGTTGATTGATTTGGACGAGTGTTCCGCCATACCCTAAAATCAACAGCGCAAAAAACAGCAGTTTAAGCGGTGCATCCGTAACGCGTTTAAACGATACCGCGACCAATATCAAGCCGAAAATGCTCACGATAAAGGTCGAAAATGTCCACGCGACACCATAGACGCTTAAATTAAAATTGGTGTTGTCAAGCTGATTCGTCCATTGAATGCCGGTGATGATGTATGCAATCAAACCCGTAATGAGCAGCAGCAGCAGGACTATATTGGCCGCACGATCCCAGCGTTCGTCTTCGGCTGTAAAGAATGCCCAGCCGATGAGTAGAATAATCGTTAGGCTGCATACCCGTTCTAGCGGTGGTAAAATAGCACTGATATTTTGGACGGAAATGACACTATAGAGTGCGCCCAACATAACGACCACCCATGCTGCCAATGCGCCTAACATGGCAATCATGTAGCGTCCGGCAGGTCGGTTCTGCAGGTTTCTAAAGCGTTCACTCAGCGCCATAAATAAGCCTGCTTGAGTGAGCGCGATTGCCAGC
>JACDGI010000957.1 GCA_013821665.1 Anaerolineae bacterium | reverse complement strand
GTACTGCGGCACTCCAAGAAAAAATGGAGCAGGTGTCCTCCGAATGGGGCGAAGGCGACGAGACAACCGAACCGAGCGAGAGTGACGAACAAAACGCCGTCAAAAAAAAAGTCAATCAGTAGCCTCGGATAGCCAGCAAGAACAGCCAGACTTCGGCCAGACTGACCCTACCCCCCAAGATGTGTTCAATAACAGTGACGCATATTGGTGGGAGGGGGGCAAGAAGGTCGAGGCTGGCGAGCAATTTGCCCCGCGCAAACTCCAAACCAACCTCGACAAACTGACCCGTAAACATGCTGGACGACGTTCGCGCACCCGCACAGACCGTAAGCGTGGGCATTATATTCAGGCGCGTCCAGCAGGGAATAAGACTGATGACATCGCGTTTGATGCCACACTGCGGGCGGCTGCACCTTTCCAGAAGCAACGTGCCGAACAACTGAAGGAAAGCGGCATGGCTTATGCCCTCAAGAAAAGCGACTTGTACAGGAAGATCCGTGTGCGGCGTACAGCCAACCTGATCTTGTTCGTGGTAGATGCGTCGTGGAGCATGGCGGTTTCCGAGCGTATGAACGCCACCAAAGGCGCGATTATGTCCCTGCTAACTGATGCTTACCAACGACGTGACCGCGTGGGATTGATCGTGTTCCAGAAAGACCGTGCGAGCATGATTTTGCCTCCTACCAATTCGGTGACGCTGGCGACCAAAGCGCTGGCAAACATTCCGGTGGGTGGGAAGACACCGCTATCAGCCGGATTGATTTTGGCCTATGACACCATCAAGCGGGAAAAGACATTGCATCCTGATATTGTTCCCTTGATGATCCTGTTGACGGACGGCGCAGGTAATGTGTCGGTCGGAAGTTTGCCTCCGCAAGAGGAAGGCAACCGGATCGCTGACCAGTTCAAGAGCGAACATATTAAGACCGTGACGATCAACATGGAGCATGTGGCTTTCGACCAAGGGTTGGCTTCCAAGCTGGCTGAGCGGATGGGCGGGCCATGCTACAGTCTGGGTCAACTACGGGCGGAACTGCTGTATGATACGGTCAAGAAGGAAATTGGAGACAGATAGTCAGTAGCTGGAAGTCGCCAGCTACCAGTCGTCAGTCAAGAGATAAGATAAATGCAAGAAGGGTCGCTTTGGCGATCCTTTTTGATTCGCAAATTTCGCAGTTTTTGCAATACTTCCAATGCAAATGCATTTTTACCCCAAAGAAAGAGGAGAAAATACAAAGAAACCATTTAACAAAAAGTCATTTCGGAATAACAGGTGTGGGCGACTGTTTTGTAAGTCTTTGGGTGTACTGGCACTAACCGAATTGAGGGAGCAAGATTGCTAAGTTAGTTTGCGAGGTTAGGAAAAGTAATCCATATCACAAAATTTGAGTTATAAACTTAGATTTTAGAGGTAAAACGACGACTTATTTTTATGCTTTCGGTCACACGGCAAGTCGTGATAAGTCTGGTCGTAATCATTCGAAGGATTTCAACTCTTAGGGGGCAACCACCGTCCTTATTCCCATACGAACGGTGGTTTGATGCACATATGGAAGTGTTTAAGGGACGTTGGTTTGCATCTGTCCAGCCATATTGATGGAAATGACTCCACCCCATTGGCACATGAGTTTGCAGGAATTGTTGAGGGCAGGTTTGCCAGCAATCAGAACTGTTGGTGAGCCGGGAACCCAAGGCGCGGTTGTCACGGGCAGACAAGGCATGGGGGTCAACACACCCTGCGCGGCGGCTGTGGCAGTAATCACCGTTGGATTTGTAGTAGAACTGCACATACCAAAGGGCATTACATTTTTCGTGGGGATGTTATCCATGATGGTGGCGGCTGGCATACCACCAACCATAACTTTATTGTCCGGCGTAACCACGAGCGTCGACGGAGTAGCACCAAAAGTACACTGCGTGGGCGCTGACATAACCACTTGCTGTCCCATAATGGTTTTGTATCCTGTTAATTACCTTTGATACTACTATAACGTAAGGCGTGGTTCGGAACAAATAAGCTTGGTTAATCAGTATGAAACGATAGAACAGTTAGTTGCTTATGCCCACCAGCAAGATGAATATTACTGAGGCCAAAGGTCACTGATTGCCAGCTTGAAACCCGTTAGCAGACCGCGACCTTCCAAAATATCCCCATTACGAAAGGTTTGAACCGGATACACTTGAATATAGACCTCAACAATTTGCCGATCTGGATGAACCAGCCAAATTTCACAACCTGCCGCTAGATAATTAGCGACCTTGTGCGTTAGTTTATCGCGCTCATCAGTACTGCTAAGGTTGCCGGGAGATACGACCTCGATGACCAATTCTGGTGCGATGTTGGGATAAGCTTCAGTCGTTGATTGCGGTTGGCGTTGATAACTAACGAAGGCGCAGTCAGGAATATATTGTTCGCCGGAAATGGTATAGCCGCCATCGGGAACGGTGACGCGTCCGAGTTTGCGAGGGCGCACGAAGCTATACAATTCGCCCACGAAAATACCAGCGATTTCAGAGGCTTTGTTATTCGATACCACTT
>JACDGI010000956.1 GCA_013821665.1 Anaerolineae bacterium | reverse complement strand
GTGCGGAACATGCATTTGAAGCCGTTGGCATTCCCTCACTTCAAGAATTGGCACTTCAGGCCATACGTCCCGGTGGCACACTCACACTGGCGGGGCTTTCCGCAATGGGAACAGGCACAAACCTTCCCGGTGCAATCATTACCCGACAGGAAAAAGTCATCAAAGGCAGCTATTACGGTACGGTCAACGCCACCCGTGATTTCCCACTGCTACTCGACCTTTACATGGCTGGCAAACTCAAACTCGATGAACTCGTGTCACAGGAATATCGCCTCGACCAAATCAACGAAGCCTACGATGTCATGCTCAGCGGCTCGGTGGCGCGTGGTGTCGTCGTTTTCAATTAGGCAGTTTACTCACCCTTAAATGCGGCTGGTCGTTTTTCAAGGAAAGCGGCCACCCCTTCCATATGATCGGCACTCTTTCCCGCAGCATCTTGCAGCCTCGCCTCGTTTTTCATGGCATCTTCTAGTGAGCTGGTCGCCGCAAAGTTGACCGCTTGCTTAATAAGCCCGATGGTTTTCGTGGGAGCAACCGCGAATAGTTGTGCCATCTGTTGCACAGTTGCACTTAATTCGGCATCTGGCACGACTTGATTCACAAACCCCAATTCAAGCGCTTCTTGTGCGGTTACCTTTTTTCCGGTAAGCATCAATTCGAGTGCTTTGGTCAGCCCGATCAAGCGCGGCAGCATCCATGTCGAACCGCTGTCAGGAACCAGTCCGATCTTCACAAAGGCCTGCAAGAAGCTGGCACTTTCAGCCGCGATCCGTATATCACACGCCAACGTTAGGCTCATGCCAGCCCCCGCTGCCACACCATTTACTGCTGCAATAATCGGCTTTTGCAAATTTTGCATGGTCAAAATCAATGGATTATAGGTCGCGTTTAAATTTTCTTCGTATGAGAATCCACCTCTCATCATGAGCTCTGATGCCGCCGCAAGATCAGCTCCTGCACAAAATCCACGCCCTGCCCCGGTTAAAATAACCACACGTACTACTTGGTCATTGTTAGCCTGTTCAAATGCTTCTTTCAGTTCACGCAGCAATATGGGTGTCATAGCATTCAGTTTGTCGGGGCGATTCAGCGTGATCGTTAAGATGCTGTTGTCGATCTGGTACAAAATAGTTTCAAACGACATAGAATATTCCTTGCGTTAAGCACTTGGGAAAGATCATACGAACATAGTAACATAATCACATCAATCTAGAATATCCATCAACGTGATGATGAATGGGAAGCATAATGAAGAGTATTGCAGTTCTGACAAGTGGGGGGGATGCACCCGGCATGAATGCCGCTATACGTGCGGTTGTGCGTACGGGTATCGCCAAAGGCTGGGAAGTTTATGGTGTGCAGCATGGGTACTATGGCTTGATGAGCGGCGATATGCAAATCATGGGACAGCGTGATGTCGGCGGGATTGTCCAACAAGGCGGGACAGTTCTCGGCAGTGCGCGTGCCCTTGAATTCAAAACGGTAGAAGGTCGCCAAAAAGCCTTAAGAGAACTCAACAAACGGGGTATCGAAGGGTTGGTGGTTATCGGTGGTAACGGCTCACAAACGGGCGCTTATGCGCTTTCAGAGATGGGCTTCCCGGTGGTCGGTATCGCGTCCACGATTGATAATGACCTCTATGGTTCCGAGATGACCATTGGTGTCGATACAGCCCTCAACATTGCGCTAGAAGCCATTGACCGCCTCAAAATCACCGCATCATCCCATCAACGCGCCTTCCTGCTGGAAGTCATGGGGCGCGACTGTGGTTATCTGGCCTTGATGGCAGGTATAGCCGGTGGTGCGGAATTCATCTCGATCCCTGAAATTCCAACCGAACCGGAAGATATTGCAAGAGAACTCCACGCGGCTTACGAACGTGGTAAAAAACATGGCATCATCGTGGTGGCCGAAGGGGCAAAATATAACGCCAATGCTTTGGTCGCATACTTCAAAGAACACAAAGCCGAATTAGGATTCGAACTACGGGCGACGATCCTTGGACATATTCAGCGTGGCGGCGCACCCACTGCTTTTGACCGTCTCTTAGCGACACGTCTCGGTGCTGCCGCGACTTCGGCACTGGCGCGTGGTGAATATGGTGTCCTTGTCGGCATGAATAAGAGTGCAATGACCACTACAGCGCTATCAGTAGTCGTCGCTAACAAGAAAACGGTCGATTTCGCATTGATCGAACTCCAAAAAGAGCTTGACGGCTAAGAATCAAAAAGGGGCAGAACATGCCCCTTTTTAATTCCTATTTATGATGCGGATTGCAACTGTATAATCGTCGTGCTGTAAGGCTCAAGTGTAGCGAGCGGCGTGTAGTCGTTGATTGCGCCGCCATCGCCGAGTTGTGGAGCGATCACTGTGCCGTTGCCGAACAACACATCGCCTTTCAGATCGCCCGTGAGCGACGATTTTGTCACACTCAACGTGTAACTGCTAACTGGGTTATCACTCAAATTGATAACGACCAAAACGGACTCATCCGAACTCTGCCGGATGAAACTATAAACTTTATTGTCACTGCTCTTGAAC
>JACDGI010000169.1 GCA_013821665.1 Anaerolineae bacterium | reverse complement strand
GTACTGCCTAAACTCATGCCAAATCGCCCGACGATCACGTAATAGCGTAAGCTTTGTGGTATGGTTAAGGCTGGAATCTTGACATTTCTTGAGCCATCACCATCGTCACGCTGGGCAATCACGCGGCCATTAGCATCAATCAGCGAGAGTATCGGGTCGAGATCGCCTTTGGTGGCGGTGACACTAATGGAAACGACTTCGCCCCGCAGTCCGTCAAAGAAATAGACGTTGCGGTCTTGCTTGGGGGAGATTTCGCCGGTAATTTGTGCGCCGTAATCGAGGCTGGTTTGGTTACCGGATGTATCTTGCGCCTGTGCGGAGCTTATCATGCACAGCGCTGTTAGCAGCATTAAACACAAGCCGCACCGACTCAAACGGAGATTAAATCGTTTCACACTGCACCTATCGAAGCAATCACGGTTCTCAGAGTATAGACTACCACACCCCGCAAGCTCTGCACATATCCCCAAGGTTATGGGGTTGGCACCGATTAGAATACTGCCTAAACTATAGATGGAATAAATAGTAATAAAGGGTAAGCGAATTATGAATGTTAATTTTGAACCCGATCGATTTCCCAGCTTACCGCCCCGTCCTAAACCTTTTCATATGACCGATGCAGCCTTACAGAATGGACTCTGGTCGTTCTGGCTGACTGCCGACGAACCGATCCTCCAATATGTCAGTAATTTAAATTGTGTTCTATCGTTTACAGGGTCGCCGTTCCTGCGTCGTCCGGGTGGACGTGTGATGGTCAGTATCAACCCGCGTTACGACCACCTTGAAGCGTGGAATTGGATCTACAACACGCTCGAAGGTGAGACACAAATTGTTGATCTGGGCGAGACGTGGGAACAGGCTATCGACTGGGCTTGCCAGAGCGAAGACGAAATTTAGCCAATAGAATGAATGGGCAATGCTACAACCGCCTGCAGGTTGATGTACTGTTAGTCGCCGCCCGGTACTGCTTGTTTGCGTACCTTGTTTTCTTTTTTATGCTTTGGCACGTAAGCCTCGTCACCACTTAAAATTTGCCCTAGCCGGAACATATCAGTGCGGGAGGTCAAATCGAGGCTGATGGGTGTGACCGAAACGACATGGTCATGCAAAACGGCGTAGACATCCGAGTCCGGTTCAGCTTGTGCTGGATCAGCATCAAAGTGGTATCCCAAGCGTCCGATGTCCGAGAGCGCCACGCGTTCGGGACGTGTTGGCCAGAACACCCGCCGCCGTGATAAGCGTGTGATGCGCCATGATGTGGCCGGTGTGGCATTCGAGGGCACTTCAATCTTCAATACATCGACATCATCCGGTCGGTGTGAATTTTCGATTAACCACTTGCCAAATTGCAAACCAAATCCTGCTGCCGCGCTGAAATCAACATCGGTTGAATAGCTCAAATGTAAATCTTGCGGCATTTGCTGCGAGATGGCGATAGCTGGAATACCGAGGCTGGCGGCTTCGAGCGCTGCGCCGACGGTGCCGGAAATCGTGACACCGTTGCCCGTGTTCTCGCCGTAATTGATGCCGGATACCACTAAAGAGGGCAGACGATCCGAAAGTTCGAGTACGCCGTGTTGCACAGCCTGCGCTGGTGTACCATCGACTGCGTAGGCTTTATAAGGATAACCTTTACCGTTCTTGGGCAGTTCGTAAGGGAAGATGCGCCCTTCACTTGTGCCGGGTAAACTGCGACCCATCCCCGATTGTTGTTCGCGCGGGGCAACGATCAAAATATCGCCAACTTCGGCAAACGCTCCCGCAATGGCCCACAGCCCCGGTGAAGCGATGCCATCATCGTTGGTGAATAATATAAGCGGACGTTCATTCATATTCTTGACTGCTTTCCTAACTGCTAGACTGCCATCTCAAGATGACATTTAATCTTACATTCCATGTGAACATAGAATATTTAAGAGCATATCAAGACTTCACGTTATATTTACTTAAAATTTAGTTAAGATTAACGCGGTAGGACGAAATAATCTTATTCTACAGCGGGAAATGACGATTCCTCAATGTAAAAACGACTTTTGTCCAATTAAGATTTGTCTGTGCACTTAATCAAACTGAACAGCGTTATTTGATGCGCTGGTCGTATAAGCACTCGATACCCAGAGTTTGTGCCACATGCAGCCCTGCCATTTGCAAATCCGTTTGTGCATTGTAGAGTGTTAGCGGAATGACGGTATCATCCGTAACAGGGGTAGGGGCGGCGTGATCGTCTTCGACCGTATGGGGTTGTTCGAGGATACTGCGGAAGCTGTCATCTTTGAGGTGAATATTAATTTCCCCATGATAGATGACCCGCTTCTTGCCTTTGCGATTTACAACTTCACTGACGTAAACGGCAGCGATGCTTTCTTTGGGAACTTGCCACGCCGCATTCTTGCCGCGCAGTCCTTCGACACCATTATTGTCAACCACGACGCGGTTCGGGCGGTTAATGAGTTCATAGAAGGTGTAAAGCATCATAGCGATGAGGAAAATGCCGACCACCAGACCCAAATAGGGCAAAAACTCCGGTTTTGGCAGCGCGATAACTTGCGTAAGGGTGACGATGCTCAGCACAAAATAGGCTATGACTAGCAGGGCATACCATAACAGGCGGATGACGTGTTGTCGTGCCCACTGTGATCCGCGTACAAATTGCAGCGCCGATTGGCGTGTCAGTGTCCATTGGTCGAATTGGATAGGCAGGCTGCGTAAGGGCGCGGGTGGTACGCTTTCCTGCCTGATCGTGCCTGCGGCGATTGCTGCCGACCGATCTGGCTCAATCAGATTAAAAGGGCGTTGCAGGGTTCTGGCGAGTGCCCGTCCGGCTTCGGATGCGGTTTCGTTAAAAACAGTGGTTTCAGGATCAGGCCAGCGTGCCAGTTCGCACCAACGGCTGCCGCGCTGCTCTGCCAGTTCCGGCTCGACCAAAAATCCCAGATGCCAGCACTCGTCCTCGTGTGACCATCCCAATACCACGCGTTGGATGTCATCCAGTGACAGCTTGCCACCTTTCGGAAGCCGCCGTTTGCTGCCAAAAATTTCGATATAAGACACAGGTTTTCCGGTTTCTGCTTCGAGCAGGGTGCGTTCTTGCCCGTTACTGGTGCTCAGTAAGCGCCAATGGTCAATGTTATGCTCGATTGTCAGGTTTCCAGAGGCAGAAATTCGGTCCATCCGGTCCATCACTTTGCTGGTCATCAATAAGATGGTTCAGTTTACCGCGCACGACCATTACTGACCAGACTCATCTTCTCACCTTCTCATCTAACCCATACAAAAAGCCGATAATCATCACCGGCTTATACATCATTTGATAACCTTAGACTCAGGCTACAAGCGTCGGCCGCTGAAATAGCGGGTGAGCAAGTCCTTGCGTACAAATAGGAAGATCAATAATGCCGCTAGGAATCCCGCCACATGCGCCGAATGGGCTACGCCGCCCACGCTTCCTCCTTGCTGCGTCTGTAGGAATGGCAAGAGTGATGCCAGCGACTCTTGCCCAAGGAAGAACAGCAATAGTAAAAACGCAGGTAATCTAATCGTCCAGCGCCAAGTTGGAGCGTCTTTAACCCATCCTACGCCCATCAGTTTTAAGACAGCGACCACCGGCAGCCGCAGTAGAGTCCCGATTCCCCAAAAGCTGGTAATCATCGCGCCGGGGAACATGACCAGATAGGCTCCCATAACGCCTGCGATGGCACCACTTGCCCCGATGATCGGTTCATCAATATGTGCGGTGTTGAAAAGCTCCCAACCAATTACGGCAACAATACCTGATATGAGGTAGAAAGCTAAAAATCGCCATGATCCGCACGCATCTTCGACACGCCGCCCGAATACCCACAAATAAATCATATTGCCGATCAGATGCCACATGTCCGCGTGCATAAACATACTTGTGAACACCGAGAATGCGCCGATGCTCAACCCCTCGCGGACAAATATTGCCCGATAGCCGAGTGTATAAGTCTGCGCGATATAGTTGTTGAGTCGCGCCATTCCCTCAACTGGACTGGTGTTCATGAGTGCTGACCCCTGATACAAATCAGGTGCTTGAAAGATCATAAATACGAGAGAATTTGCCACAATCAAGAGGATCGTCATAATCGGAACAGTCCGATAACGTACTGTACCGCTATCAGAAAGTGGCGTAGGCGTGATGATTGAGGTGAAGAATAACGTTAGCACGAGGCTAATTAAGAAAGCAAGCAATGCAAACATGGCTTATTGGTCTCAGTCTCGCCGGATGGCGTTATTATGGGTTTGCAAAATCATCGAGTGTAGGCACGTAGAACTGTTTCGGTGATCCGTTACGCAGCAAACCAATCGCCGCGTTAAACACCAGCACAAAGGCCGCGACTAATATCACCGCGCCCGCCACGCCGATAACGATGCGGATCGCCAGCGGGATAATCGGTAGTTCAGTCGGTACTTCGTCAGGGTCGCCCATGACCGCTTTGACCACATCTTCTTTTTCGGCTTTCTCTTTCGGCTTCGGCACTTTTACAGGGACGCTTCCACCCAGCCAGCTCGCCAACGGTTTTTGCTGTGCGGATGAGGTTGCCGTCACTAAGAGATAGCCACCGACAATACTCATGACGATGCCACCGATGCGGCTTGGGCCGAGTTGCAGCAGATTGAGACCTGCATCTTGGAAGGCCATCAGCAAATAGAGGAAGCCAACCCCCAACGCCTCGCGTAAAGCCAGAGCGACACTGCCGCGTTCTCTGTCGGTCAAGTGCGGCATCAAATCACCGAGTTTTTTATCCGCGATTTGGCCTTCTTTGCTGCGCGTGCCGAGCTGTGCCGCTTCTTCGTAATAGGTTACGGCTTCTTTGCGTAGACCCATTTCTTCGGCCAGTTGCGCCCGCCGGAACGTTATCTTTTGGCTCTTGGGATAAAGTGGAATTGCGAGGTCGAGGGCTTGTAATGCTTTTTGCGGTTGGTTTGCGACGAAATGCTCGACCACCGCCATCACGGTTTTTTCACCGGCTTCCGGCAGTTGTACCATGTGAAGCCGTAAATCATCGGCCTCACCCTCATGCCCTTGATACTTGGCGATGTCGATGGCCGTTAGATAAATCGAGGGGTGTGTAGTACCGCTGTTGATGGCGTTCCAGACCAATTCCCGCGCGTCATCAATATATTTTAGCCGCGAGAGGTAGCGCACGGCGTTGCCCAGCGCCGCTTCGTTATCCACTTCAATGTCCAGTACCCGTACCCATTGCTCAATCGCTTCTTCGATTTTGTTTTTGTTCAGTAACGATTGCGCCTGACTCAGAAAATTTTTGATTTGAGTGTTTTCTGCCGTTGTGAGTTCGATTTTACGGGGCACGATTTTTGCTGCCGGTGGCGCTTCAGGTTCATCGTCAACTGCGCGTAAATCATGGATGCCATTGCTGCTGGCGGTTTGACCGTGGGTTGATGCCATTTCACTCGTTGCCCGTTTTGTGGCAGTCCTCAGCTCACTGCTGGTCGCTGTCAGTACCGCTCCCAAATCAGGCGTGAGTCCCATATCTTCCATCTCAGCCGTGACCTGCGGTTTCAAACTGTTGTTCCCAACCGCGTTCATCTCACTGGTCGAGATACGCAGCGAATTCCAATTCGAAGTATCCGTTTTTTCGGGCGTGAGTTTTTTAATTTGCGGTGTTGGGGCAGGCTTAGATGCTGGCGCTGGCGTGGCTTTATCGTTGTCGTCCACGACACCATCCGTCAACAATTTGGTAATCATCGATCTGGTTTGCTCGTTGGCAGGGTTGAGCTTTAAGGCTCGTTCCAGACATTGTATTTTTTTCTGTGGTTCAGCCATCGTCCGCGACAGCCATAACCATGCCATTTCGTTTTTTGGTTCGATCTTCAAAGATTGCATCAGCAGCTCGCGCCCTTTGGTTGCATCTTTTTGATCGCGAATGGCGACGACCCCTTCTTGAAATAGGGTTTTCGCGTCCATTGACTTTCTCCCACAAAAGCATAAGTGTTCTTTAATAACGATTGTATTATAAAACCGTCATTTACATCTCAATCCTTCAGGATTTGCGACACGTTATGAACAGATTGAAATACGCCGTCGCGCGTCCAAAAGTTGTAGGATCTAATCAAGGCTGTTTTGTTGGGTAAATCAAATTTAGGGTTGAGGTTTTCTAACCCAATCGAAGCTATAGCTGCGAGGAGATTTCAGCGAGGCATACTGAGCGGATTATAGGCAAAAATCCCACAACCCGCTCATCGGTTTTACTTGCGTTCTTTGCGCTTCTTGAGCAGTTCACCTGCTACATTGCCGGGATCTTTTGGCGTAGCACTTACCGTCGGTTTGCTCGATGTTGCAGTCTCCGTCGCACCATCGCCGCGTGATGATAAGCCCGCGACGGAACCAGTTGTTCCGCTTTCATCGGTCCGTGTCCGCGCCCGCTGTTTGGCATCGAGTAGGCTCGACATGCGCTCGGATGTTGATTCCACTGTTGTCCGTCCGAACACGGCCTGTCGCAGTCGCATCAAATCGGTTCGCGTCACCACCAAGCGCCGCACCGCAATATCGAAGGGCAGCAGCAGCATGGCGATCAGCAGCAGCCACGGCGCAATCGTCGTACCGGCTACGTTGGCATGTAAATTGTGGTTGAAAACCGTGCCTGTATCATCCGCCAACGAATGTCCGCCTGTTAAATCACCCAGACTCTTGAGCAGCGCACCGCCATCACTGCGTTTGCTGCGGTCATATTCTGCCGAGTAACTCATGACCCAACCGGTGGTCTGGTTGAGCTTGAGCGTCTGGTCGGTGGCACTGCTGCCCTGTACCGAGAGGATATAAGCGCCTTCTGTATTCGGCGTGAAGGTTGATTCGTAGCGCCCCGGTGCGACTTGTTGCAGGGTTTGTAAGGTCGGGTTGCCATTCGGATCGACCAGCGAGAACTGGAGGTTGAGACCATCGAGGAACGCGCCGCCGTTATCACGGGCATCAACGATCAGCCGTGCTTGCTCGCCCTCCATCTCAACGTGGCTTTCGAGATTGTTGGTTGTGCCTTCGGTGATCGTCCAACGCACCGCTTGATCCCAGAAGCGTACATACTGCGACCAGTTCACCCAGTTTGCGCCCCAACGTGCCGTCGCATCGCTGGTGAAAGCCACCGAGCGGCCTAATCCGTACTGCCACGCCGCCAAAAGTGGATCTTTGAATGGCTCTGGCCCGCGTAAAATAACTTCTGCCGTTTGTTTGGCTGTGGTCGCTACGTATCCCAGCAGGGAAGGCGCACTGGTGATCCCATTCATAATCGGGCTGTTGGATGTGAGCGAAGGTGTGAATGAGTTTTCAATGATGTAGGAACGTGTTGCCAGGACTGTTTCTTGGGTAAATATCGTCGGTATCTCGTCCGTCGTAATCACACTGTGGAAGTTGCCACCGCCCGCAGTCGCCATCTGCTTTAAAAAGTTAGGTGTCGAGCCGCCAATCGCAATCACCGACGTGGTTACGCCACTGTCGTCATATAACTTTTTGCTGATCTCAACCAAGCCGCTTGGGTCAGCGCCGCCATCGGTCAGCAGAATAATATGCTTGCGTGTCGAAGGGTCAATCCCGATTTCCTGCGCCACCAGCGTCATACCCGCCAGAATATCCGTACCACCGCTGGCGCGTAAGGTTGCCACCAAGCGTTCTAGCGCCAGCCGGTCGCGCACATCTTGAATGTGGGCAATCCAGTAGCCAACTGCATCAAACGACACGACTCCCGCGCGGTCATTCGGCTGGAGAAAATCAATCGAGCGGATAATGGCTTCTTTCGCCAGTTCGATGTTCGGTACACCACTTGGGCTGGGCGCATCCATGCTGCCTGAACGGTCAATTACGTAAGCAATCGTCAATTGTGGGATGCGCTTCTGATCTTTGATCTGTGATTCAACCGGCAAAGCATCTTCCAAAGGTGTCTTGAAGTAACCCCCCGGCCCATAAGTCTCCGGCCCGCCAATCGCTAACAAACCGCCGCCTAAATCACGCACATAACTCTGCAAAATGGTCATGCGCTGCGGTGATAGATTGGTCGCGGGTACGTTCGCGAGAATGATACTTTGATACTGCGCTAACCCCACCAGCGTAAAAGGTAGTTCTTCCGGCGTGGTCGTATCGACGGTCAAGCCCGCTTGCTCTAAGGCTGGTTTGAGGTATTGAATTTCCTCGGCATTTTGCGAGACCAATAACACACGCGGCGGCCCGATTACGCGACTGAAGGCCGAAAGCTGGTTGTTCTGATAAAAGTTATCGTTGCTAACTGGATCAACCTTCACCTGAAAATCTTTGAAGCCGGAGCCTGTCCCTTGTAGCGAAAGGGTGTAGCTGTTGGTGCCTTTAAGCAGATTAACGTCTTGCTGCTGGATAATTTGTCCGGATTGTAAGACCGTTACGCGCGCGGGTGTTGCTGCCTCAGAATTAATTGTCAGATTTAGGTCGAAGCGCTGACCCGCGTTAATCGCCGTTGGCACGTTTACACTGGTGACTTGTACTTCCGGTTTGTCCGCCGCGACGTAGGGCACATAGCTAATTTCGACACCGGTTGCTGCTGCCAGTTCCGCAGCGGATTCGGCATTGCCAATTGTCGGTTGTCCATCACTCAAAACCACGATGCGTCGTGCGCTGTCTGCCGGAAACATGCCTAAGGCTAATCGTATGGCTTGTTCGAGGTTGGTGTTGCCAGTCGGTGGCGCGGATTCAATACGTCCGACTTCTCGCGATGTACTCACAGGCCGTTCGACCAGCGCTTTGCCTCCAAATAGGACAATGCCAGCCTGATCATCGGGACGCATGGCGCTAATAGCCTGCCGTACATAGGTCAATCCGTCGGCCTGTGCTTGCTGTCCCATGCTGTCGGAAACATCCAGCAAAAAGATAACAGTCAGTTTATCCGCCGCTTGGACGATTTGCGCTCCAGCTAATGCCAACACGAGCAACAATGTGATCGCTGTCCGTAAAATCAGGCTGCTGATGTCTCGCGCACGTCTGTACGCCTGACGCGGCCATCCCCAATACAAGAGCAGGGGAATACAGATCAGCAAAACGAGTGCTAACGGGGTTGTAAATGTCATACCCTTACTCGATAACTCTTAATCATCAGGTTATATCCACAGTTCATCGTGCTACCCCCTGCACGGACTGCCGGAAAAAAGGTTGGAATACAGTACGTGCTTGCATCCGTCGTTGGTAAACCAGCCATTCAATCATTAAAACTAACAAAGCCAATAGTGCCGCCCACGGCCAGAACTCTTGCTGCCCAATTTCATCGCGCGTGGCTGGCGAAATCGTGTTGCCGCTGAGGGAAATTGTTTGCTGCGGCGTGATGTTACTTTCAATGGGTGCAAACAAGTTAACCGCAAAGGGCGCGGATTGAATAATGTCAGACCCTTTCAGAATGTCGATTTTGTAGAGTCCCGGTTCTTGGGTATCCGCAAAGACGACGGTTTGGCGGTCAATCGTAAGATCTTTACTGCTGCCATCCGGTAGCGTGACGCGGATGCCAGTCGCATCCAACGGCGGTCGTATGGGCAGTGATGCGCCCACTTGTAAGCCATTCGGCACCGAAATAATGCTGCTCGGTGCGAACCATTCAAGAAGATTCGACATTAAGATTGGCCATGTAATCTGCAATGGCAAATCCGAGTCGTGAATATCAAATGTCATAATCGCGATTTGTCGCCCATCCTGTTCACCGGCCAATACCAGCGGCCCATTATCGGTCGTCACCAACGGATCGGCCCAGTCTGCTCCACTTAATGCTTTGAACTTGAGTATATTCACATCTTTGAAGTTAACGAAAGTCGTGCGTGGATCATTACTCTTGACCTTTATAGCGCCGCTCGGTTTGACATCAGCACCCACTGTGAACAATGATGTGCTGCTCGGCGGATTAATAATCAACAGATCGCCATCCGGCAGTTTGCCATCGGCTGGCAGCCAACCGTCAAGGATATATAAATCATACTTGTCGGTTGGCAGTGGACGCTTGATGTCGCCTTTGAAGGCCTCAATTGAAGGCATACTGCGTAAAACTTGTTCGAGGAACAAATTGCTGGCCGACATCAACAGCGCGCGACGGGTTCCACTGCCGATCGAAACCGTCCACGCGGTGTTGTCTTCCGCGAGATAATCTGGAACGGTTGAGTCGGTGGGCGTGGTCAACCCTGCTTGTAACAGACTGAAGTTGTCGGGTAAGGCTGTGGTGACAATCGGTAAGCTGCTTCCGGCTTTGACCGTGTAATTTTTCGCGCTGAACAGATTACCGTCGACTCGCAGGTCAAAAATGACAGGTGTATCCTGCTGTCCATAATTGGTGACTTCAGCGAACAACTCCGGTGCTTGTCCGGCTAGGGCACGGGTTGAAAGGGCTGTAATAGCCAAATTATCGCTAGAGCGTCCAATCGGAATATATTTCACCTTGCCCGGCACGCCCGGTAAGCCGCTGGCATTGCCCAAGCCACCGTCGCTGATAACGACCATATTGAAATCACTGACGTTGATCGCATCGGCAGACGCTAATGTAAGTGCGCCCACCCAATCGGCTTGAGCTTCGCTCGGTAGCGCACTGTTGATGGCGGCTCGCAGCATCACCGGATCGCGCGTCGCCGGTGCAATGACTTCGGCAACATTCGCCACCCGAATAATGGTCATGGTATCGTCTTGACCTAACGTATCCACAATGCTCAGCGCTTGCCGTTTGGCTTCATCAAAGCGGGTCTCACCGTTGGGCATGTCACTGCTTTTCATACTGGCGGATGCGTCCAGCAGCAGTTCAATCTGACCGTTGGTCACCGCCGGAACGGTAATGAAGGGGCGTGCCAAAGCCAGCACCAGCAGCGCCAAAATGATCAATTGGAGTAGAAGGAGTAGATTACGGCGTAGACGCTGCCACGGTGTATTGGCTTCACTGTCGCGTACAATTTGCTGCCACAAAAATGTGCTGGATACCACGACCTCGCGTCGTCGCAGTCGCAGCATGTAGAGCAGCACAATCGGTATCGCCAGCAGCGCACCCACAAGCGCAATCGGTGTTAATAACGCCATCGCTAAAGACTCGCTACCATCTTATTTGGCTTCCTGTTTGAGTTCGTCGCGTACTTTCATCAATATTTTCCCAAGGTGATTTTCACCCATCCATACATTTCTGTTTGTGTCGTAAACCGCCCCGTAAAAACGGTCATTCCAATTGTTGCCTTCGATCAAGTCGGCATCACCTGTTTCCAATAGTTTGCTGCCTAATTCCGGATAGCGGGTGAATTTTTGGCGTACCAAGTTCTCCATAATTACGAGGCTGACATCGAACCAATCTGCCCGCCTTTTGATTTTACGTCCCATGCGTTTAGCTTCACTGGCTGTTTTGGCATTTTTAACCGCCCGCCGCTCCGCAAAATCCAGTGACTTGGCTGCTTGGAAAGCATGTTCAATCGTCGGATATTCCGCGCCTTCAAGCTCCACATCTGCCGCATAGAAATTGGATAGAAAATCGTGTGGCCCTCTAAACGCGCTAATCTCGTTTTCACTCATAATGAAACCCTGAAAGAATTAAACGCAAAGACGCTAAGGCGCAAGGACGCAAAGGGCTTTTTCATAGATTGTTTACCACACGTTTAACACCATTTTTGACAAGCCGTTCACCAAAGTTGATAACCATTCCTAATTTCAGTTTTGTTAATCGCAAATAGGTTAAAAGTTGCGCCTCATAAACCGGATGGTAAGCACTGGTTGCTTTGCATTCAACAATCACCAGATTTTGTACGATTAGATCAATTCTTAATGGCGTGTTTAATAAGAAACTTTTATATTCTATGGGAACCGATTTTTGTCTCTCGGTAACCAATCCCTGTTGTTCCAATTCCCATGCTAATGCTTCTTCGTAAACACTTTCCAATAATCCCGGCCCACCTAAGGTTCTATGAACTTCGATGGCCGCAATAACAATTTGACGGCTAATTATATCTTCATCCTGCATAACCCTTTGCGTCCTTGCGCCTTAGCGTCTTTGCGTTTAATTCTTCGGCATTGTGCCTCTGTGTTAAAAATCTTAGTCTCACTTCACTGCACCCAAACGCCGCATACTCTGCAAGATGACTTTCTCCCACGCCTCACTGGTTTCCACCGTCACATAATGGACACCACGCTTCACGCATTCGGCCTGAATACCACCACGCCACTCGCTGAAACGCTTCAGATACAAATCGCGCATCCCACCATCAACCGAAACCTCTTGCGCCCGTCCGGTTTCCACATCCACCAGCCGTAAATCACCACCGATGGGCGGTACAACTTCATCAGGCGAAAGCACTTGTATC
>JACDGI010000168.1 GCA_013821665.1 Anaerolineae bacterium | reverse complement strand
GCCGAAACAGGCCAAGAAATCGGTTTGCCTCTACGCCAACACACCGGGGCGATTTTTTCCCTTGCCTTCAGTCCCGACGGTAAGCAGCTTGCATCTGCTAGTGCCGACAGAACCGTCTTGATTTGGGATATAGCCACTCAAAAAACAGTTGGTGTGCCACTGACGGGACACGATGACGAAGTTTGGGCAGTCAAGTTCAGCCCTGATGGTCAAATCATTGCAACCGGTAGTGCTGACCGTACTGTTCGCTTATGGGATTCCTCAACGCACCTACAAATTGGACAGCCATTGATCGGTCACAACAATCTTGTTATAAGCTTAGATTTTATACCTGATGGTTCCATTCTGATTTCTGGCAGTCAAGACAATAAGGTCATTCTATGGGATATGGCGCAGAAATTGCCGCTTGGGAAACCGCTTGTTGGTCACTCCAATTTAATCAATTCGGTGAGCGTGAGTCCGGATGGATTGTCATTCATTTCGGGAGGATCCGATTCCCAACTTATACGCTGGGATATTAAATTGGATGACTGGCGAAATAATGCCTGTAGCATCGCGAACCGTAATTTGACATCAGCCGAATGGGAACGCTACTTTGGCGGTGTCCCTTTCCATGCAACCTGCTCACAAATCCCCTAGATTATGTCAGATTTATTTAACAGATCATGCGATTTATGCAGCAAATACTGCAATTGCAGCAAAATTTGCATTCTTTCCGCCGAATTGCGCAGCGGGTTTGAGGGAGCATGGCGCTAAGTGGCAATTTTGTGTCGGCGGGAGGCTCGCTTGATGCCGCTGAAATGACACAAATGCAGCGAAAGGCTCCCGTGCTGCCACCGCCGTGCAATTTGTGTCTGCCGCTGCTGTATTGGCTGTCATTTTAACCAATAGATTATCATCAATGTATGAGGTGCAATGTCATCCCAAATAATCTTAGGCAGGACTGCACTAAGTAATGGAGGGTGAGTTTGATCGCATCGACCCCACCCTAAATCCCTCCCCCTAGTAACAGGGAGGGACTTCAAAACCGAGTTTTCTCTCATAATCACATTAGGTGACATAGACTTTCAACGGGAAGAAGTTCGGTGTTTAATCTCCACCGTTTGGTGTGGTGCTACCAACAATTCTACCTTCTCTCATTTTAGAACAAAAGTTCAAATCCGTCAATCACATTTGGTACGAGTTTTCTAACCTAAACCACCCTCTTTTTCATCAAATTATTTAGCAAGCGCCTTAAAACAAAAGACCTGCTTTTTTGCAGGTCTTTATCAAATCACAATGGGGATTATTTTATGGCGAATCGCTGGTGGCCGCAGGTGGTGCTGGCGGTACGTCGGTATTCTGTGACTGTATGCCCTGCCCACTTGGCGCTACCGACGTATCGGGCGGTGGCGGGACATCCGTATCGGGCGGCGGTGGTACCGCTGTATCGGGCGGTGGCGGGACGGCTGTATCAGGTGGCGGCGGGACAGATGTGTCTCGCGGCGGTGGTACATCTGTATTTGTGGATGGTGGTACCGAGGTATCGGCTGGCGGTACTACCGTATCCGTCGCTGGAACAACCGTATCGGTTTGTCCTGCTGTGGCGCTGGCTTCAATCGTCACACTACTTATATCTGTAGCTGTCGAAACCACAGGCTCTGTCGCGTTTGACTGAGGCGTAAAAGTCATGGTCGGAATAGTGGTGGGTGTGACTTCGACAGGCGATGCCACGATAATTTTTCGTTCCAGACTTTGTATTGGCAGCGTTTTAACTTCGTTCATATTATAAGCATGAGGCAGGCTTGGTGGTGCAACAGGCATCAAGTTTTCATCAACCCGTACCGTTACGGTTGTGCCCGCTACTGCGACTTGCTCTACACCGAGGGCTTCAACATGTGCAGCGCCTTCTAGTGTAGAGACCGACATCGTCTTCTTGTCAGCCGATGCTTGGATGAAGGCCGTCGATCCAAGTTTGATTTTAACTTCGTTAATCCAAAGCTGAACCTGTGCCACGCCTTCAGGTGTTTGAATCAAAATACCATCATTGGGTACATCCTGACAGGTCGTTTGGTGCTTCCCATTTTGCAAATAGAAGGCTTGCATCGGGCCATAGGATGTCAGGCTTGGATCAAGTTCTTTGAGGGTTGTCAAATCGTCAGCGCTTTTCATCAAAGAACGCCGCACCCAACCACTGCCCTGCCCAGATGGCAAACCAACATAAAGCCACGCACCATCTTTGGAGCGTCCTTTGGCTTTCACCTTGGTGGTCGGTACCAGACTGCTGATCACAAAGGCACGATTTGATGGTTGCCGCCGAATATTCGCATTACTCGGGCCGGCTACTTCCGCATCGATCAATACGGGGTCGGGGATCGCGTTTTCAAGTTCCACGTCGCCAAATACAAGTACCGACACATTCGCGCCGGGCATATTGTTCGGAATATCAGCCTGAACTTTAAGCAGTGCTACACCCCAAACATCGGTTTTCACATCCATAGGACTTAAGCGCAAGCGACTGACACGTGCCACATCGACCTTGTCACCGACTGCGTCGAATTTGAACGAAGTGTCTTGTGCTTGAGGCTGTGCATCAAGGCTAATATGACCATAACATGCTTCGTTTCGCCCTGTGTCCGTACAAACCTTATCCGTAGCGGCAAGCGCTTGTTTGACAAACGTAGTGCATTCGCCATCCTGCGTAAAGGCAACGAACGGTGTAATAAAGAGAAACGCTAACACCATCCATACAGGCGGTCTAGAATATTTCATACGTCCATCCTGTAGCCACCACTGAAATAATCTTACGATGATTAAATTACCACCCTTATTATAAGTAATTATAACCCAAATTGTCCATTATATGTGATAATTGTCAAACCCATATTAACCACCTATTCCACTACGCTCGGTTAATTCTGGAACTGGAGCGTCTGATGATCATCCGCATCAGCAAACTGTCGTTGATAAAGTTGTGCGTAAAGTCCATTGTGAGCCAGCAACGTTTTGTGGTCGCCATCTTCAACAATTTGTCCCTGCTGCATTACCAAAATACGGTCAGCGTCACGCACAGTACTCAATCGGTGGGCAATGATTAAACTCGTTCTACCCTTTAGAACGTGCGCCAAACCTTCCTGAATGAGGGCTTCGGTCTCGGTATCTACACTGCTTGTGGCTTCATCGAGTACCAGAACGCTCTGGGGGCTATGGATCAGTGCGCGTGCCAAGGCCAATAACTGGCGCTGCCCCTGTGAAAGGTTTCCACCGCCCGGTAACAAGACATAGTCATATCCGCCGGGTAGCTGATCGATAAATGGGGCTGCACAAGCCGCGCGTGCCGCATCTACCATCTGTTCATACGTCACATTCGGGTCAAACAGTTTCAAATTGTCGGCAACTGATCCATTAAAGCAGTAAGGACTTTGTGGAACAACCGAAACATAGTGCCGTAAACTATTTAAGGGTAATTTCCGAATATCGATGCCGTCGATCATAATGCTGCCCTGCTGGACATCGTAAAACCGTGCCAATAATCCGGCTAGCGAGGTCTTTCCAGCTCCTGTCGCGCCTACAATCGCGATTTTCTGTCCCGGTTGAATATCAATACTCACGTCTTTCAAAACAGGGCTACCCGGTTCATAACCGAACACCACATGATCAAACTTAATTGCCTGCTTAAAATTCTTAATGTCTGTTGGAACGGGATCATCGACAATCTCAGGTTCAACCTTCAACATACGGGCGATACGCTCGCCTGCGGACAGCGCTGTTTGAATCTGTGTGAACTGATCCGAAAGCTGCATAATCGGGTCAAATGTACGCCGTGCATATTGAATAAATGAGATCAGCATACCGAGTGTAGCCCACCCCACCAGCACCCCTTGACCACCTCCATATAGCACTAAGGCCAAGCCAATTGTCGATAAAAATTGAAGAATTGAAGCGTATACGGTGTAATAGTCGCGGATACGCATATGCACATCACGGTAATTACGGTTAATGGTCTCAAACTCACGGCGACTTACTGACTGCCGTCCAAACAACTGCACTACCAACATACCGCCAAATTGTTCGTTGATGAAGGCCAAATACTCCGCCACTACTTTGTGAAATAAATTCGATTGATCTCGAATTCTCCGCCGGAAGTAAACTGTACAGGCTACCATGATGGGCAGCACCGCCAAGCCTAACAATGCTAATTGCCAATTAATCGCAAACATGACCAGTATGATACCGATCAAGGTCACCATATTACTGGCGACGATCACAATGCTCGTCGAGAGTAATTCTGTTAGCGCTTCAATATCGTTTGATAAGCGAGAGACAAGCTGTCCAACTGGCGTATTGTTATAAAACTTCATGTCCTGTTTCAGGATATGTTCAAATAATGCTTGTCTTAGATCAACCAGCGCATTTTGCCCCACATTCTGCAACAAAAAGGTGTGCCCGAAGCGTAAGGCAAATAAGACAACTACCGATACAAGATAAATCACCCCAATTGGGATTAGCCCAGATAAATCTTTGTTTTGAATTGGCCCATCAACAGCCAATTGAATCAAATATGGTGGTAGCAAGGACAGGATGGTTACGCCGATCAGCATCACGAAAATACCGAGCAACTCTTTCCAAAAGGGTTTCAAAAACCGCCACAGCATACTCATGAGGTAGCGGTCACCAATTTGCTCCTCGGTTTCTTTTCGAGATGTAGAAAGTTTCGCATTCATAAGCTTAATATCTCTTCGTTGATTGGTTTAAAACGGGAGTATTTTCCATACAGAAAATGGAAAGTACGTCGTTTAGGATGAGGTACCGTTCAAGTGGACATCAATAACTGTTTGATCATCTTCGGATTTCATTTCGCGCTCGACCATTCGGGCATACATACCGTTGGCAGCAATTAGCGAGTCGTGCGTACCCTGTTCGACGATATGCCCTTTGTCCATCACGACTACATGATCGGCATCTTTAACCGTTGCAATGCGGTGGGCGATTATCAAGCTGGTGCGTGTCTGCAAGACCTGCCGCAAATCACTTAAAATATCGGCGGCGGTATGCGTATCAACGCTCGAAAGTGCATCGTCCAACACAAGAATGGCAGGGTCACGTACCAGCGCACGGGCAATAGCGACACGCTGCTTCTGACCACCGGACAGCATTACGCCTTTTTCACCCACCATCGTATCTAAACCATGCGGTAGTTGTGGGAGATCGTTCTTAAAGCGCGAAATGGAAATCGCTTCATCCAACTGTTCTTCAGCGACAGCCTCATGTCCCATACGAACGTTGGCATGTACCGGTTGGCTGAACAAAAAGGTGGATTGCGGCACGTATGCAATGGCGTGGCGCAGCGTATCTAGCTGATAGTCGCGTACATCCTGTCCATCAATCAAGACCCGTCCTTCAGAAGGATCCGTCACGCGCGCCAACAAGCTTACAAGCAGTGTTTTGCCACAACCCGTCGGGCCAACGAAGGCAACTACTTTACCTGCCGGTATCTTGAGGCTAATATCCCGAAGCAGCCATTTACCTTCGACCTGCATTCCGATTTTGTCAAAAGCAATATCACCGCGCGGTTGGACAAGGGCTTTGGCATGTTCACTGCTGCGAATTTCGGCGGTTCTCAATAGCGGTGTTAAACGCCCTAAAGCACCTTCAGTTTGAATATAACGCTGGTAGATCGTCCCTAATTGCAGCAGCACAACACTAATCAGAGCCAGATACACCAAAAACTGGACAAAATTACCAAGCGTAACTTGTCCCTGTAATGCCAGAATACCGCCCGCAATTACGACAATAGCGCCAGTCATTTCGCTAATCATATTGGGCAGCATACCTACCGGTTCATTGCGCCGTTTAAAGTACAACCAACGCCGTCTATATTCGTTGTTCTCTAGTTGGTATTTTTGGGCAACCCCTTGTTCCCGAGCAAAGGTCTTTATCGTCTGGATACCGCTCACTGAATCCTGAACTAAGGCGGATAGCGTACCAGCCTGCTCTTGCACCTGCTCGAAGACCGGTGTCAAGGCGCTACCCACTCGCATCTGAACATAAGTTGAGATCGAAAGCACAATAAATACAAATATCGTCAGCGGTACATTAATGACTGCCAGCAGCACGAAGGTGACAATTAGCGTAACAATAGCGCTGCCGAATCGAGTAAACCCGATAATCAGCAAGCGCCAAATCATATCGAGGTCACTGTACATCCGGGAAATTAAATCGCCCGTCGGATATGTTTGATAAAAACGCTGCTCAAGAGTCAGCAAGTTATCAAAAAGTGTTTGACGAATATCGTAATTGACGTTATAGGCGACAGTACCACTCCAAAAACGCTGGCCCAGAAAGGCTGCTACTGTAATGATGGAAAATCCTATCAAAAGCAGCGCATATTGACCCAAAGCCTCTATGGACATGTGGTTGCTTATACCATCAATAATCCGACCGACGAGATACGGCTCAATCGCCGAAGTCACGCCGCCGATGCCGCCCGCCACCAATGAACCAATTGCTGCCCATTTATGGCGTGCGATAAAGCTCAACAACCACCGATCATCTGCCTGTGGTTCGATTGGCCTATCTGCTACTGCTACCAAATACCACCTCCCGCCCCTTTTGGGACGACTCGTATAATGCTTCCAAAATCTCGACAGCGACAAGACCTTGTTCGCCAGTTGTTCCCGGTACTTCGCCGTTACGGATGCTCTTCGCTAGATCCATAATCAATGCTTCATGTCCCTGCGGCGTATCAAATCGGGGACTCGGAATAACTGTCACGGGATGTCCGGCCATCTCGGTATAAAAGCGCAGCGTGTCCTCATTCTTATAGTTACGGACGTGTAAAATGGCTGTGCCTTCTGTGCCTTGCAGTTCAACGCGATAAGCATCTTCTTGTGGTTGACCATGCTCGGCCCATGTGATATTGAGCGCCATGCTCGCGCCATTTCCTAAGCGCATAAAACCTACCGCTCCATCATCCACATCAAAGCCACCTTCGATTTTTTGTCCCGGTGTACGTCCCCAAGTTTTCCGTCCAACTGGCCCGAACAAACTGCGTGTCTGGGCGCTAATAGTCTGCACCGACGGGAAATCCATCATCCACACTGCCAAATCGATCACATGCACACCCAAATCAATCAATGCACCGCCGCCAGACATAGCTTTGCTGCCAAATAATCCCCAACCCGGAATGCCTGTCTCACGCCGCCACGACACTTGCACATGATAAATCGTGCCCAGCTTGCCACTGGTAACCATGTCGCGCATCCAACGGGCATCCGAACGAAAACGGTAGTTGTAAGACATCATCAAGCGTTTGCCGCTGCTTTTAGCCGCCGCGACCATTGCTTTGGCTTCTCTGGTATCAACCGCCATCGGCTTTTCGCAGACCACATTTACCCCGGCTTCAAGGGCGGCAATCGAAACTTCGGCATGGAGCGCATTTGGCAAGCACACGCTGACCATATCGAGCTTGGCATCTTTAAGCATGGTGTGATAATCGGTATAGCGTTCTTGTACTTTCCACTCCTCGGCATACTGCTGTAGACGCTCGGCGTTCATATCACAAACAGCCACCAAATCCGCGTCCGGGCTGCTAATGTAGCCTTTCGCATGAGCTTTCCCTACCCCTAAACCAATAATTCCGGTCCGCAGTTGAACGCTGTCCATGATTTGACCTTTGTGGTGTGATTTTGTTAAAAATGGGCGTTCAGTATAGCCTTTCTTATCATAGCTATGAAGTCGCAACTGACCATGTGACCATACACGTCCAATTTATAATTTTACGGGTATCTTGGGCGCAAGCTATAATATGCGGTAAGTTTGATTGATTTGCATTACGCTTTCCTGCCGCTTAGTCTACGTGTTTATTAACTAGACGAGTTTCAAGTTTTGATCCGAAAAAAATAACGCCTTCGACTGTGGCATCAACCAATTCGCCGTTTTATGAAAGGTACTGATATGGTTTCGCATCCGTTTTTACTGCCTGTCCCACGCTATTTGACTTTGAAAGAAGATTTTTTTGATCTACCTGCGAAGGCTCTGATTGTTATCAGTAACGCCTCGCTTCTGTTTGAGGCCCAATCACTCCAATCGGCGCTCAGCCAATTTGCACACCTCAATTGGGATATTGTAACTGGCAAAAATTATCCAAGTGTCGGGGTGACGCTTCAACTCGATGACACACTATCTCATCCTCAAGGTTTTCAAATTGCTATCACCGCAGATGGCATCAACATAACCGCCAAAGATGCGAGCGGTATTTTTTATAGCGTTTGCACACTGAACCAGCTTATTCAGCAGTATCAAATACACATTCCTTGCTTGCAGATTGAAGATTGGCCGGACTTTCCAGCACGCGGTGTCATGTTGGACATCAGCCGCGACAAGGTACCCGCACTGCAAACCATTCTTGATCTGGTGGATCGGCTTGCCAGCCTGAAAGTCAATCAACTGCAACTCTATATGGAACACACTTTTGCCTATCGCAACCATCCTGAAGTATGGGCAAAGGCTACTCCATTTACAGGTGAAGATATTCTGATACTGGATGCTTTTTGCCGACAGAGACACGTCGAACTTGTGCCTAATCAAAATAGTTTGGGACATACCGAACGGTGGCTGAAGCACGAACGTTATCACCACTTAGCCGAATGTCCAGATGGTTTCGAAGCACCGTGGGGCGGACACAGCGCTCCCACGACTCTTAATCCGCTTGATGCAAGCAGCATTGAACTCATGGCAAGCCTTTATGATGAACTATTGCCTCATTTCAGCAGCCAACTTCTCAATGTTGGTGGCGATGAACCGTGGGAACTTGGCAAAGGCAAAAGTAAATCGGAAGTTGAAGCACGGGGTGGTCGTGTTTATCTGGATTACATCACGAAATTACATCATGAAGTGACAGCACGCGGTCATAAAATGCAGTTCTGGGGCGATATTATTGTCCACTATCCCGATTTAGTGCCTGAGCTACCTAAAGATGTCACTGCTATGTTGTGGGGTTACGAGGGTGGGGAAAAAGCTGCTGAAGAGTGGGAGCGGCAATGTACGCTCTTGGAAAAATCGGGCGTACCTTTTTATGTTTGCCCAGGCACTTCTAGCTGGAACAGCATCGCGGGACGCTCGGATAATGCTATCGACAACTGCCGCATTAGTGCCGTCAGCGGCCTAAAGCACGGCGCAATTGGCTTCCTCAACACGGATTGGGGTGATAATGGACATTGGCAGCCCTTCTCGATCAGTTACCTAGGATACGCGTATGGCGCGGGTGTCTCGTGGTGCCTGCAAACCAATGACCAACTTGATTTGCCGCCGCTACTTGATCGTTTCATATTCAACGATGCTGCGAGTATTATGGGCAAACTGGCCTACGATTTGGGTGAAGTTTACAAGATCATTGGTCCTGAACATATTAATGGGCAGGTTTTGGCCTACTCCATGCAATTACCGGCTGACAAGCTAAAAAGTGGTATTGCATCTCACGAGGCATGGTCTGGTAGCAAAGCGGATATGAGTCCCGAAACATTCCGTCGAACTGTCGAAACTATTCAACAAATTATCGCGCCAATCAACCAAGCACAAATGGAGCGCCCTGATGCAGCTACCATTACCGCCGAATTTCAGCAGGCCGCGAATTTATTACTGCATTCGGCGCACCGGTTGTTGTTCGTTACCGATGAAGAAGGTTCTCCCCAAGCCCTGAGCGATGAATTGCAAAACGTGTTAGTCAAGCAGCAAGAACTTTGGCTGACACGCAATCGTCCGGGTGGTCTTGATGACAGTCTCAAGCGCTTTGACACGCTCAGCAATGAGTACGAAAAATTGCTTGGTCGCTAGTGGCAAAAACAATAGGAGGGTTTGCTGGTGGCAAGCCCTCCTCAGTGTCAGATTAATGAATGGAAATTCAGCACGGCGAATACTAACAAAGTAATGCGGATACGAACTCCCACACTAACCTTCCCCCGCAAGCGATGGAGGGAACAAATGCAATGACCAAATCATTTTCGCAGCATTCACTTTGAATTACTTGAATAATGGAATTTGTAATTATTCACTTGGCTTGAGCATGTGACCTTCATTCGACAACATTCGGTTGGAAGATTGGATTAGCTGGTCACGTAAAGGAATATGGTTGATTTTCGCCTGTTCCATCGCCAGCATTACCGCACCAACGACGGGAGGTGCGGTCAGTTGAACCAACGTGGCATGTGGGGCAACTTCATGGACAGTTTGACCCACACTTTCTGCGATCAAGGGGCTGCCCTTATAAACACTGCCTGTCAGCACGACATCAAAGGACAATTCTTCAAAATGAAGCTGACGAACCACACCTACCGCTAGACTTCCTAACTCGCATCCCAGCCAGCGTAAAGCATCAATCGCTACAGGATCTTGTTCACGAGCGGCTTCAAATACGACCATGACAGCGGACGAATGGAGATGATAACGCCCGCGCGATAAGCCTTCCAGCAAGTCCATAACGTCGTGTGCGCCAACATGCTCAACAAATTTTGGGCTGAGGATGGTTTCCGGCCCACGGCTCACCCATGCTTTGGTCACGCTGTGCATCGCCCTACGAACCAGATCACCACCACCGCCATACTCACCTGACCAATGTCCGACACCTGAGACACGTCCTTCGCGACCATTTTGATCACGACCCCGGCAGTTGCTGCCTGTACCGGCGACAACGCTTATACCCCAACCTGTGCGCGAACCAACGATCAACCCGATAACCGCATCGTTCACCAATGTCATTGGAGCATGAAGTCCAAGCCGCTCAATCACTTCGCGATGTAAGGGTTCATCGTTCGGCCAATCCAACCCCGCGATACCCATCCCTATCGCAGTCAACGCTTGATGTTCGAGGCCAGCCATCGCAAGTGCCTGACGCGTCACCGAGTCGAGTACAGATGAGAATCCTTCAAAGCCGACTGCTTCGTGATTGCCTGTACCGCCAGCACCAAAGCCAAGTACTTGCCCCGTTTCGTCACTGATGACAGCATGGGATTTCGTTCCACCGACATCAACGCCTAGAAAATATTGTTTCATTGGTTACTGCCGCATCAAATCTCGCAACACGCGGTTGCCAATCACATGAATGCCCTGATTATGAATAAAGTCGCGCAACTCTGTACTCAAAAATGCTTGATAATCCGCCACTCGACTTTCCCAATCGGGTGCAATGGCTCGCAAATCCGGTGTATCCTGCGCGGCGTGCATATAGAAATGTGTGATGCCAACGGGCAAGTTTTCAAGAATACGTTTCGCTTGTCCTACGCGTTCGGCAGGTTTATCTAAGGGTAAGCCAACCTCATGATCGAGCAGTGGAACGCCAGCGCTTTCCAAGCTGTCGCCTAGTGTGATAGCCATATTGCTGAGCGCATCACCCAGCCCACGCGCACGAAATCCCACCTTATCGCCTCTAAATAAAATCGTCGGCGGCAAACGATATTCTTGCGCCAGTTCAACATATCCCGGGAAGAATTTTTCATGCGCAATGGTTCCCATGTGGCTATCAATATGGGTCGCATCTACTCCGGCAGCCAAAGCACGGTCAATTTGCGCTTTTAGTTCGATCTTAGTGGCCGTACTATCGCCTCGTTCATGTACCGGCGGCTGTCGACGATAAAAATAACCTTCATCGTCAATCAAACCGCTGGCGGCGTTTCGGGTCGAAATTGGTCCCCAGCGGTAGCTGTCCCACTCACTATTTAAGGTCAGGTGAACGCCCATATCGACTTCGGGATGTTTACGGCAGTATTCTGCCGTTTGAGGGAACCAAGGACAGGGAACCATTACGGCTGCTGAAGAGATAAGTCCAAAATCCATTAGATCATCAAACGCTGAGAGAGTCGCCTGACACATGCCAACATCATCAACATGGAGAATGACTACACGATCATTATCGGCCAGACCAAGTTTCTTTAATGCAGGATTAGGGTTCACAACAAACACTTTCTGTTTATGCGTTAGTCAATTGAAAACTGCGGTAAATACTTTTTGTTGGTTTGAAGCAAATCATTCAGAACCGCCTCAACTTTATCGGCTGATGGCCCTAACGGATGGGTAAGCAAGGCTTGATAAGCGGCGTTGCGGTCGCCATGTACGGCGGCTTCAACCGTCAACAGTTCATAAGCTTTGATCTGTGAAATCAACCCAAACGCGGATAGCGGCAACGGGTCAGTGGGCAATGGATGAATACCCTTGGCATCAACTTTACAAGGCATTTCGAGTACCCAATCTTCAGGCCAGCCTTTGACCGCGCCACGATGCGGTACGTTGACTTCATGGGTTTCGCCCAAATCGTTATAATGGGCGTTCAAGAGTTGTGTCGCCAGTGTGG
>JACDGI010000955.1 GCA_013821665.1 Anaerolineae bacterium | reverse complement strand
TCACGATTGTTGGTGAAAATCTTGAAGAACAGAAACGGGCCAATGAAGACGGGGAATTCGAGGTAATGTTGCCTGCCGGTAAGTATGACATCACAGTGGACAAGGCCGGATACAGAAGATTCATGCTAACCGAAGTTAAAATTGAAGCTGGTGGTGAGGCGTCATTCACTTGTGAATTGAGTTTGCGAGGGCAACCCGAAGTGGTAGGTGTGCGTCAGCATTAGTTCTCTCGAACGCGCCGCATAACAACGCCATGCAGCCGACCGCGAATAGCGTGGCTTTTATGCGCAAGGCTTGGCACAGATGGTGGTTCGTCGCGGCGGCTGATGGCGGGCGTTATGTGTCTTCGCCATGTGTGAGTTATGGATTGTGTATATTGGAAAGATGTGGTTCGACAGCTACAAGACCCGAACAGATGCAATTGGGCATCTCATGTTTTGGCTTCAGGATTGTCGAACCCTGCTCAACCGAGCGAAGCAAACTTATTAGCTCAGGCTCTCAAATGTGTTCTGGCGAGTGAGGTGATTCAAGGCACGATTTACGCTTATCGAAATTGGTCATCTCAACCGTATTGTGATTTAATTCTTGCTCAATTTGATGCGGATGAAATTATATCTATCTTTCTCCAAATTGAATCATCTGATTCACAGATGAAGGTAGGTGTGCTTGGTGTCTTGGATAATATGGATCGGGAGTTGGCGGTAAAGTTGGCTTCGATGTTAAATAATCCTAATGAGTCGGAAGATGTGCTCAATGCAGTTCGCAATACCTTGCGGGCCACATAACAACGGCATCAACCGGACTCGCTTCCCAGTAATCTTTTTATCTCGTAGTATTATGCTCGCCGGTTATGCCCGGCGTTGGGCTGCTCCGCTGGCGAAAAAGTGATATTTTGTGAACTATGGAAGTATTAACATGTCCCAGATGTTCGCCCAGAGTGCATATCTCTAGCGAAATAATAAACGATGTCCGCCAAGAATTGTGTGAACTCGTTCGCCAAAATAAAAGATTGCAGGGCATCATGGTTTTACGCAATCATCATGTGTCACATGTCGATGCTAAATTTATTATGCTTCATTTAACGCGTGCAGATTGGTCATGTCATCGTTGTGGTAGCGAACTCAACAGTCTGGGAACGCAGCATTGTGAAAAGTGCGGTTCATTGAATCTGATGTGGTGTTAATAAGGATGGTCGCCTTCGGTGGAGGAGCCGCCCAACAAAGGTTTGCAGCGGACCCGCTTCCAGCTTGCGTTTTATCTCGGTCGGTTCGTGCGGGCCGCTGAAACCTGGCGTTATGTTTCTTCGTTCGTAGAAAAGTTTAATTGAACGGAAATATTATGAGTGATAACGCTTCGGCAACTTCTGCTGACAACACTTCAATCATTGGCCGTTCCCGCGCCTTTAATTCCATTCTGTATGGTGGGTTGGTTGTTGGTGTCCTAGATGGGTTGTTTGCTTTGGTCTTTTATGGTCTGATTTTAGGTGTCAATCAGATGCAAATATTCCAATCAGTAGCTGCGGGATTACTTGGCAAAGCATCATACAAAGGTGGCATCCAAACTTTTTTGCTCGGCATTCTGCTCCATTTCGTCGTCGCAATCTGTATTGCTGCTGTCTATTATCTGGCCAATCAGAGAATGCCGATTTTAATTACTCATGCTTTTGTGTGCGGGTTAATTTACGGGATGCTAGCGTATCTGGTGATGAATTATGTGGTTATCCCGCTCTCAGCAGCCAGTTCTGGAGGCTTTAACCTGACAATATTTTTGACGGGCATAATTGGACATGCTTTCTTAGTGGGATTACCAATCGCCTTAATCACCCGTCATTTTGCAAGAAGATGAGAATGGTCAATGAAGAAGCGATCTACATAGGAAGGCGCAACATAACAACAGCTTCAACCGGACCCGAACGACGATGCCACTTATTGGCAAAGTCTCATCGGGCCGGTTAAGCTTATCGTTAGGCGCCTGAAAAAAGGGTATGAGTTATCAATATCACAGTTGTGATAAAACGCACGAAGGGCTGCCAGACATCGGCGCTGACTACCCTGATCACTATTGGTCTGTGCCTGCTGATGAGCGCGATCAACGGGTCGAGCTAACCGAGGATACGTGCATCATCGATGGCGAGGACTACTTCATCCGCGGAGTCATTCACATTCCTGTACATGGCCACGAGCGAGATTTCGGATTCGGCGTCTGGGTGTCACAGAAGAAGGAGAATTTCCAGACCTATTTGGATAATTATGATTCTGGGGAAATCGGGCCTTTCTTTGGCTGGCTGTGTACGAGATTAATGTGCTACGAAGAGGATACGTCACTGCTAAAAACAATGACGCACTTTAGAGGAGGGGGTAGCCGTCCGGTGATCGAAGTTGAGCCGACCGATCACCCTTTGGCGCTGGATCAGCAAAACGGGATCAGCCTGAAGCGGGCGTGGGAGATTGTGCATCTCTACGTGGATGAGTGATGGCAACGGCGCCTAACAAAGGCATCAAGCTGACCGTTACGAGCAGGCCTTTTGTATTTGAAGAAGTCCACGGCAGCTTAGATAC
>JACDGI010000167.1:3909-12330 GCA_013821665.1 Anaerolineae bacterium | reverse complement strand
GAATAAGCCGGTAAGGGAAAAACATGGGTGCGGGTGGAACCGAAGGGACGCGAATATGTGGTTGTTGGCATGGGCAGCGTCATGCGGCGGACGAAGAAAGAAACCTCACCCCCAGTATCTTGGAGATGGGAGCAAGAACCCCTACCCCAGCCCTCCCCGCTACCTTGCGCTGCGCTCAGTCGCAGTCGCCCGTGTACAGGGGAGTCATGCGGGGGAAGCAAGAAACCTCACCCCCGACCCCTCTCCAAAGCATTGGAGAGGGGAGGAAAACGGGGAAGGAACGGGGTTCCAGCGGGGAGGAAAACCGGAGGGTGAGGCGGCGGCTGACCTTACGGCTAGTGGCGGTAACGGCTGCTGCGCCATGATGGTTGGCCGTCCGCGCCGCTGCGCCTCGTGATCCGGTGGAAGAACCCCTACCCTAACCCTCCCTGCTACCTTGCGCTGCGCTCAGTCGCAGGTCGCCCGTGTACAGGGGAGGGAATAAAGCAGGTGGCTACATCTGAATAACAGTGTAGAACATTTGTGTTATTAAAGGGTGACAATTTGGAAGAACATTTGGTAACTCTTTGGGGATGTCGGCGCTAACCATTTTGAGGGAGCGGTGGAGGACACAAGGTTGGGCGATGGTTAGAGATCGGTTTGTGGCACAAACGGAAAGTAAACCTATGTTATAAGAAGAAGGTTTAACCGCAGAGACGCTGAGAGATTTTTAACACGGAGGCACAACGATACAGATGAGGACAGAAGAATTTAACGCAAGGGCGCTAAGGCGCAAGGACGCAAAGAGAACATTCAATGGCTGAGTGCCTATAAAAGATATTCACAGCCGAAGACGAAAAACATGTCGCCAAGCACGCCAAGGTCAAGGTGGAGAGCGCCAAGGTATATGTATTTGATCAATAATATAAATAGTTTGCGTCTGCCGGAGGATAAACCTTCCGGCAAGATGAATAAAGCTCCCCGCAAGGGGACTATAGCCGTTAACGGGACTCGAAAACCGTTTGATAACCCATTCGACAAACAGGAAGCTGCGCTATTTTCGCCTGAATTCATGGATACCTACCCCTGAAAGACCCCTAACCCCGTCTACAAAGCATTGGTTCATGAGACGATACTTTTGCAGGTATGAAGGGAAAATGCGAATTGCACGGAATGGTCTGAGACCATTCCCTACAGGAAGAAAACCATATAACTTTTAAAAGTGTCGTCTCATGAAATTTCATAGCAGAGGGGCTTTAAGAGACGCTGGTTAGGCGCAACTCTATATGCAAAAAGGGTTAAATGCACACTTGCACCAGTGGTTAAATAGTTGAGGGAGGGCGTATAACGAAAATTCACATTTTAAGCGGCGAAAATATTAGTTCGATGGTATTAGTTGTGGCGGACGGCATGTATGCCGTCCCTACGAATAGGCGGGTTTTTTCAGGTTTAGAGATTACCCATTTATTTACGAGATGGAGCAATAAGTACAAACGAAATAATTATGCGGGAAAATGGGAGCACACACAGGTGCTCCCCTACAAAAACATTCCGAAGAACTTCTCCGTTTGTACTTAATGGCCTCGTCTCGCAAGTTCGACGGTAATTAGTTGTGGCGGACGGCATGTATGCCGTCCCTACGAAAAGGCGGGTTTTTTCAGGTTTAGAGATTACCCATTTATTTATGAGATGGAGCAATAATTACAAACGAAATAATTATGCGAAAAAATGGGAGCACACACAGGTGCTCCCCTACAAAAACATTCCGAAGAACTTCTCCGTTTGTACTTAATGGCCTCGTCTCGCAAGTTCGATGGTAATTAGTTGTGGCGGACGGCATGTATGCCGTCCCTACGAATAGGCGGGTTTTTTCAGGTTTAGAGATTACCAATTTATTTACAAGAAGGAGCAATAAGTACAAACGAAATAATTATGCGGGAAAAGGGGAGCACACACAGGTGCTCCCCTACAAAAACATTCCGAAGAACTTCTCCGTTTGTACTTAATGGCCTCGTCGCGCAATTTCGATGGTAATTAGTGGCGGACGGCATGTATGCCGTCCCTACGAAAAGGCGGGTTTTTTCAGGTTTAGAGATTACCCATTTATTTACGAGATGGAGCAATAATGGTTCTCTATAACAGGAACTGAGACCGATTAATAAGTCACTCAGAACAGCGGGATGGTCTGAGAGCAGCCTCGACGAAAATTCGAGATACGCGCTCGATTTGATGGGTAGTGAAATCTATTATAAGCGTGCGGGCGGTTATTTTTCATGGGTGCGGCTCGCTCGGCTATCGCCAGACAACCTGTTTTTTTTCAAGAGTTGCGGATAAGATAGCCACAATTATTCATACAATTGTCCCTCGTATCATAGCATGTACGGAAATAGCCTAACTTGACTCTCAAACGACATATTGTTATCGAACCCTACCGCCGCTTATTTGATTTAAGATTGGTTGAGATTTGGAATTATCGCAGCCTGCTGTTCATGCTGACATGGCGCGAGATTACGATCCGTTACCAGCAAACGTTACTGGGTGTGATGTGGGTTATCATCCAGCCGATTATTAATATCATCATCTATTCGGTGGTTTTCGGCATCTTGCTAAAAGCGCCTTCGGAAAACTACCCTTATGTTATCTATTTGTTTCCAGCGCTGATCGTTTGGCGCTTGATGGGGGATGGTATTAGCCGAGGAAGCCTGAGCCTGACCAGTAATTCCAGCCTGATTGAAAAGGTCTATTTTCCAAGACTGGTGATTGTGATTGCCACTATCGCAGCCGCGATGGTTGATTTCTTCTTCGCACTATTGGTTCTATTGGTCGTAATGCTTTTGTATCACATCGGGCTGACTTCGCATCTGGTGTTCATTCCGTTTTATACGCTGCTAGCGGTCATCACGATTTTGACAACCTGTGTGTGGCTTGCGCCCCTCAATATTCGTTACCGCGATGTGACCCACATCCTGCCGTTTATCGTGCAGATTAGTATGTATGTGTCACCGATTTTATATCCTATTACGCTGATTCCTGAGTCGCTGCGCTGGGTCTATAGTTTGAACCCGATGACCACGGTTGTCCAAGGTTTCCGCTGGTGTTTGTTAGCCGACAGCGCACCGCCCGATCTGGTACCGGCAGTCATCGGTTTTATTGTGACCGGTATCATACTGGTTTTCGGTTTAGTGTTTTTTAAACGCTCTGAACTAACTTTTGCAGATAACATATGAACCATACAGCAATCCAAATCCGAGGGCTTTCCAAACGATATACTATCGGCGCAAAGCTGAACGAAAACAAACTCAGCATCAAAATGCTGAATAGTGTCAAATCGATGTTTCGGCGTGATGCGAAGGCCATTGATGAGCAGACCCATGTTTGGGCCTTACGCGACATTGACATCGACATTCAAGAAGGTGAAAGCGTCGGCATTATCGGGCGAAATGGCGCGGGCAAAAGCACGCTGCTCAAAATTATCTCGCAAATAACCGCCCCGACAACCGGTCGCATCGAGATTAATGGCTCGATTGGTGCCCTGTTAGAAGTTGGGACAGGCTTTCACCCCGAACTGACCGGTCGCCAAAATGTCTTCCTCAGTGGGGCGATTCGGGGCATGACACGCAAGCGGATGGCCGCTCTTTTTGATGAGATCGTTGATTTTTCGGGTGTCGAAACCTTTATCGATACGCCCGTCAAACATTATTCGTCGGGTATGTATATGCGTCTGGCGTTCGCGGTGTCGATCTTTGCTGAGACCGACATCTTGATTGTGGACGAGGTGCTGGCAGTCGGGGACAGTCAATTTCAGAAGAAATGTATCGCCAAGATGCAGCAGGCTACGGCTCAAGGTCGGACATTGTTGTTCGTCAGCCATCAACTGGCGCTGCTGGGTAATGTGTGTGATCGCTGTATCCTGCTGGCGAAAGGTCAGAAACGAGCCGAAGGTCCCGCGCGGGAGATGATTTTAGAATACATCAATGAGCTTGAATTAGCGGATGGACACGATGGGCAAATCGTATGGTCTGATCCGCAGACCGCGCCCGCTACGCCGCTCGTTCGCCTGAACAGCCTCAGCGTCATTTCTCAGGGGAAAACATCGGCTGTCGTGGATATCGACAAAGAATTTCAAATCGAAATTGAGTTCGCAGTTCTAAAATCAGGCACTCCTTTTTATGTGCGCTTCCATATCATCAATTCCGAAGGTGTTATCGTTTTTAACACGATTAATGGACAATCGGCTAACCTCATCCCCGATGAATGGGCAGGTAGACATTATCCTGAAGGCATATACAGATCAACTTGTACTATACCGGGCAATTTCATGAACGATGGCAACTACAGCATCAGTACATTTATTGTGACTAGCGAATCGAACTTCATTGAATTGGCAAAACCCAACATTTTGTCGTTTACGGTGCGTGAAACGGGCGAAATGCGGGCAGAATTTATGGGCGTGTGGTTAGGAGCCGTCCGTCCGAAACTGGCATGGCGCACGGAACAAATTGAGGGTGAAATTGGCCTTACATACCCCACCCCAAACCCCTCCCCATAGTAACTTCATAAGATACCACTTTTGGATTTAAGCGAGGGAAAAGGCGAATTGCACGGAATGGTCTGAGACCATTCCCTACAGGAAGAAAACCATATAACTTTTAAAAGTGTCGTCTCCTGAACCATAGTAACAGGGAGGGGCTTTTGGAAGACGGATGAGGCACGCCTCATCCCTACAATTTAATCGGCACATTATAAGTGAATAATCACATCGCGTACCAAATGATGGTAGGGCTGCATTAAGTGGTGGAGAGCAAAGTTAAGCATAACGACCCCTCCCCAAAACACAGGGAGGGGCTTTAAAGGCTTTTAGCGGTCACATTGCGTGTTCTAATTGGCAAACAAGATCTCCACCGTTTAGTGTGGTGCTACCCAAATGATCGCTACCTCCCGTTTTAGCGCAGAAATTCAGCGCCATCGGTTGGCGATACTTGATCCAACATCAGCAAACGTGCTTTGAGCATGGCTGCCAAGTCGGTTGGTGACATGACACTATTTTCAGAACTGTACTCGCCAGTCAGAGCGGGTTTTTCGACCACGCTGGTCGCGATCTCCGGCAGCATGGGCAAAATAGCGTAATACTTACTGCTGCGTTCGAGTGTGCGGTAGGCTTCTTCTTCCGATACCAATATTTCGTGGATTTTCTCGCCGGGACGGATGCCGACGATCTGGGTTTTGATGGGACGATCCCCGATGAGAATGTTGGCAATATCGGTGACTTTGGCGGCGGGCACGCGCGGGATATAGGTTTCGCCGCGATTGGCTGTTTTGACGGCCTCAAAAATCACATCCACCGCGTCATCCAAACTGAGCAGGAAGCGCGTCATATCGCTGGTGGTAATGGTCACGGGGCCGCCGTTGCGAATTTGATCGTGGAACAGCGGGATAACCGAACCGCGCGAGGCCAAAACATTGCCATAACGGACGCAGACAAAACGGGTATTCGGGCTGTATAGATTGGCGCTGATAAATAGGCGCTCCTGTAAGGCTTTGGTCATACCCATGACGTTGACCGGCTTGCAGGCTTTATCGGTGGAAACTCCTACGACCGTTTCAATCGGTAGGCGCTGCTCGCGGATGGCACGGATGATATTTTCAGGGCCGGAGATGTTGGTTTGTACGGCTTCGTAGGGGAAATATTCACAGGTTGGAACTTGCTTCAAGGCGGCGGCGTTAAATACCACATCAGCATCTTGCAGAGCCGAACTGACGCTGTGGAAATCACGCACATCACCGATGCGGAAGGTCAGCAACTCGCGGAAATTCTGGTAAATAACCTCGTCGGTGGTGACGGCACGTTGCAGATATTCCATACGCATGTAATGCTGCTTGGCTTCGTCGCGCGAGAAAACAATCACCTGTTTGGGGCGACCGAGTTCACCAGAGAGCAAGCGGCGCACCAATACTTTGCCTAGCGATCCGGTGCCACCGGTGATGAGAATACGTTTATTTTCGAAAACTTGAGCGTTATTCATAGGTGGGTCTACTTCCAACTTTCGTAAGGTGTGGTATCGGCTGCCATTTGTTCGACCATATCTGACCATAGTCTAGGAATATAGCCCGTTTCGCGCCGGAATCGGCTTGAATCAAGGCTGCGGTCGATGGTCATAAGGGTGTCGGCTTCAACCTCAACCGATTTGTTATAAGCCTCTTTAAAGAGCAGCAGTAAATCATATTTATTGATGGGTTCCGCCGAGACATGATATAGGCCATGCAATTCGGTACGCGGCAGGATAATGTCATTCAATATTTGAGACACCGTGCCTGTTGGGAAGCCACTGAAGATCGCCTTCTTGAAACCCTTGACCTTGCCACTTTGCGAGAGAAACCATTCAAGCAAGCTGTAATGGGTGTTAATTTCGCGTCCGATGAGTGAGGTGCGGATCGTCAGCCCATAATCGAGGTAATCGACTTCACCGAGGGCCTTGGTGCGTCCGTAAAGATCATAGGCATTCGTCGGATCAGACTCGGTATACATGCCCTTTTTGCCATCAAACACACAGTCGGTGCTGATGTGAATTAAGCGAGTGCCCTGCTGTTTACACAAGGCGGCGAGGAGATGCGGGAAACGCGTATTGATGTCGATGGCGAGGATAGGCTCTTTGGCGTTTTCGCGCTGCTTGATGAGGCCGACACAGTTGATCACTACATCCGGTTGGATGCGTTCTAGCTCACGCTGAACCGTTTCGAAGTGAAGCGCATCCACGTTTTCGCAGATATTGGTGCGGACAATACCCTTCAAAGGCGGCAGACTGTCGGCGCTTCCGCGCACTGTTCCCCAGACATCATGGCTGCTGCTCAAGTCCATCCACAGACGATGACCGAGCATCCCTGTCCCGCCGACGATCAGGATTTTCATTGTGATAACCCCTGATGCAGATAACTGAGGACAATGCGCGCGACTTTTTGGGCGACCTCGCGTTCGAGATATTCCGGTGGGATGCTCCAAGAGGTGTCATTTTCGAGGACGATTTTGACGGTTCGCAAAATGCTGTCGGTTTCTGTGCCAGCCAGAATATTACTGCCGCAGTCGATGGTTTCGGGGCGTTCGGTGTTATCGCGCAGGGTGACGTTCCGCACGCGATAGATGCAGCATTCCTCTTGCACGGTGCCACTGTCGGTGAGGACGCAAAGCGCGTTCAATTCCAGTTTGATGAAATCGAAGAAGCCCATCGGTTCATGCAAGCGCACGTCGGGATTAGTGATTTCGATGCCGAACTTTTTCATTTTGTCACGGGTGCGGGGATGCAAACTGTAGAGTACCGGATAACCGTACTGCTTCTGGATTTGGTCGAGGGCGGTGAGAATGCTGCGAAGGCGGGCTTCGTTATCCACATTTTCTTCGCGGTGAGCGGTGACCAAGAAATACTTTTGCGGCTCGACGTTATAACGGGTGAAGGTATCCAACGACTCAAGTTTAGGTTTAAAGGCTTCGATGACTTCATAAATCGGATTGCCCGTGACGTAAATGAAGCGTGAGGCGATGCCTTCAGCCATCAGATTATCGCGGCTTTTCTGGGTGTAAGGTAATAAGATTTTGCTGGTATGGTCGATGATTTTGCGGTTGGCTTCTTCGGGCATACGCGGATCATGGGCGCGATTGCCGGCTTCCATATGAAAGACCGGAATGCCCATGCGTTTGGCGATGATGCTGACCAATCCGCTGTTGGTGTCACCCAGAATCAAAATGCGATCCGGTTGGAAACGCAGAATTTCTTTCTCGGTTTCCATGAGGATGCGGCCAATTTGTTCGCCGATGGTGTTGGCACGGATGCCGAGATACACATCCGGCGCACGTACACCGAGTTCTTGGAAGAAAATCTCGTTCAGGTTCGGGTCATAATTTTGGCCGGTGTGTACCAGCAAATGCTCGCTGTGCTGGTCAAGCTGTTGGATCACCAACGACAGGCGAATGATTTCAGGGCGTGTGCCGAGGACGGTCATCACTTTCATAGGTCGGATGGGTTCCCGTGTGAAATATAGACGGCGGTTTTCGCCACGTCAGGCTAAAGCAGATTGTCTTTTAAAATCGTAATCGGCTAATTGTGCCACATCCGGCTAAAGGCGCAATGCTCAGTAGATTGTTAAACGTAACAAGCCAACTCTAACCCTCTTTCATGGTAGGTATTTGGACAATGAGATAAGTGGTTGGCGTTTGCCGGAGGATAAACCCTCCGGCAAGATGAATAAAGCCCCGTAAAAGGCTTGTCCGGTATTAAAGATGTCGCGGTTTGCCTTGCTGGGGGCTGAAGCCGCCCAGCTAATTGTCAGACAAGCACACTAAAGGTGCTAGTTAAGAACAGGTATTTCTCTTTGATCAGTGCGGGCGGGATAAATCCTCGCCCCTACAAAAACAGAATTTAGGTTAGGCATTTGAGTAAAACAAATACCGGA
>JACDGI010000167.1:0-3899 GCA_013821665.1 Anaerolineae bacterium | reverse complement strand
GCCTTAAACGGGACTATAAAGACTCGGTAGGGTCTTCAGTATCACCATTTTTGCCTAAGTTAAAAGATACCTACCCCTGAAAAAACCAGCCCTTCCCTGAACTCAAGGAGGGGGAGCCTTACAAAGTCTCAATGCAGGAAAATGCGTCCTACACAAGACAAATCTGCTTGACCGTTCTATTCGCTTGTAGTGGGTGCTTATTCCTTCATCGCCACTTTGAGAACCGCGCCCAAGCGCTTAATGCCTTCGACGATCATCTCAGGACGCGCGTTGCTGAAGTTCAGGCGGAAGGTGTTGTGTCCCATATCACCAATGAAGAAGGCATCACAGGGCACGAAGGCCACATTCTGTTCCAGCGCCTTGACCAAGATTTCCGCCGCGTTCAATTTGGCGGGCATCGTCACCATCAGGAACAAGCCACCTTCAGGCTTCGTCCACGTCACTTCTTGCGGGAAATTGGCGGTCATGGTTTCCAACATCAAATCGCGGCGTTGACGGTACACATTCCGTAGCTGTTCGATGTGGCTGGTGAGGAATTCTTCGTCGCGTGCCACTTCATAGCTGATGAACTGGTTGAGGGTACTGGTGTGCAAATCGGTGGCTTGCTTGGCCTGCACCAACTTGTCGATGATGGGGAAAGCCGCTGCGATCCAACCGATGCGTAAGCCGGGTGTCAACACTTTGGAATAGGTGCCGCAGTATATGACATTGCCGGTCACATCGGTCGCGTTACGCAGTTCAGCTTCGGTTTGGAGGACGGTCGGCACTGGATCACCGCTGTAACGCAGTTCGCCATAAGGATCATCCTCGACGTAGAGCAGGTCGTTATCCACCAAAACCTGTGCCAGCTTCTGGCGGCGTTCCAAGGTCAGCGTGGTTCCCTGCGGATTCTGGAAGGTGGGGATCGAATAAATCAACTTATGCTTGTCTTTGAGCAGCGGCTCGATAGCCTGCACATCCATACCGTTGTTGTCGGTCGGAACCGGCGAAAAATGCAGATGATAAGGCTTCCATGACGACAACATGCCGACGTAAGTGGGATTTTCGACAATCACACGATCACGCTCATCCAACAAAATCCGCGCGATCAAATCCACACCCTGCTGTGAGCCGCTGGTGATCAGGATATTTTCGGGGCTGATGTTGAACTTGCCCTTGGAAAGGCGCTTGGCGATGAGCTGGCGCAGCTCCGGCATCCCTTCGGTGGTGCTGTACTGCAAAACTTCGGCTCCACGCTCAGACAGAATGGTATCGGTGGCTTCCCGGATGCGCTCAATCGGAAATAATTCCGGTGCAGGCAGCCCACCCGCAAATGAAATGACTTCCGGCTTAGCCGTTAGTTTGAGGATTTCGCGTACCGTCGACCGCTTCATTTCCGAGGTGCGCTCGGCAAAGACCGTGTCCCAATTCATCGTCATTGACCTTTCTGAGGTAAATCATTCTGCTGATGATACCCCAGTATAGGCTTTCGAGGCGACGTGCCTATCCCCACCAGAGTCCATCCACATACAAAGCACTTGTATCAGGTCTGCTATTGACAAGCTCTCTCAGTTAAGCCACTATATATCAGTATATGCTGATATAATGATATGTTGAGGTACTATGATCCTCCAAGCGAAAATCAGTGCAGTAGAATTACAAGCGAAACTCTTTCGCGGTTTTGGTGATCTTTCTCGCTTAACTATTTTAGATACTCTCCGCACCCGACCAATGACGGTCACAGAAATTATTGAGGCAACAGGACTGACCCAATCCAACACCTCTAATCATCTGAGCTGTTTGAAAGATTGTGGCCTCGTCTTCTCTCGCCAAGAAGGACGGAAAGCGATTTATGAACTGAGTGATCCGCGCGTTGGTCAATTACTTGATTTAGCGGATGAATTACTGGCGGATGTAGCCAAGGGTGTATATACCTGTACCCATTACGGTGCAGAAGAGGAATAAACGAATGGCACAATTACAAACAGTGCAACTGCCCGTAAAAGGGATGGATTGTGCGGGCTGTACTCAAACCGTATATAAAGCGATTGAAAAACTACCGGGCATACATGCTGTTGAGGTGCTTCTATCCACTGAACGCGCAACCATTACCCTTGATCCGGCTCAGATTGATATAGCTACAATTCGCAACGCTGTAACAAATGCGGGCTACAGCGTTCCTCTTGAAACAACCACTGAGCCGATCCCGACCTCCAATCCCTTCACTAAACGGGTACTCACTTTATTCGGCATCGTTTTTGCCATAGTCTTATTCGTCGTCGTATTTGGAGAATGGCTCGGCCTTTTTAGTACCTTAACGGATCGCGTCCCTTGGCCGATTGGTATTGCTATTGTCATCGTTGCTGGTTATCCCATTTTCCGCAATGTAATCAAAGCCGCACTGCGAAAGCAGATCATTTCTCACACGCTGATGACCTTAGGCGTACTTGCCGCTTTAGCCATTGGTCAATGGGCCACCGCCGCTGTAATTGTCTTATTTATGCGTGTCGGTGAATACGCGGAACATTTCACAACCGAAAAAGCTCGGCAAGCGGTTAAAGGCTTGACCAATCTTGCACCTAAAACGGCTCGTGTTGAACGCGATGGTCAAACTATTGAATTATCCGTTGAGCAACTTAGGATTGGGGACATCGTTGTTGTTCGCCCCGGTGAAGTCATTCCAGTTGACGGTGAGGTGGTGAGTGGTCATGCCACCATTAACCAATCTACAATTACCGGCGAGTCAATGCCTGTTGATGCCGGTGTAGGTGCATCTGTATTTGCAGCGACCATTCCCACACTCGGCAGCTTACGGATACGAACAACCCGAATTGGGAAAGAAACCACTTTCGGACGTGTGATTACGATGGTAGAGGAAGCAGAGTCCCATCGCGCCAGTGTGCAGCGGATAGCGGACAAGGTTTCTGCCTATTACTTACCGGTTGTAGCAGGTATCGCCCTACTCACTTTCATTGTTCGCCGTGATCCCTTGGCGACAGCGGCAGTATTGGTCGTAGCCTGTTCCTGTTCCTTTGCTCTAGCCACGCCGATTGCAATGCTGGCAACCATCGGCGCAGCAGCCAAACGCGGCTTGCTGATTAAAGGCGGAAAATATATTGAAATTCTTGCCAAGGCCGATGTATTACTTTTGGACAAAACGGGCACACTCACCTTAGGCAAACCGCAAGTTACCGATGTGATCGCCTTTACGGGATTACTTGAAACTCAAGTCCTCGCGCTGGCCGCCTCTGCTGAACACTATTCAGAACATCCTTTGGCTGAAGCTGTACGACAGGCCGCGACCGACAGAAATCTAGTCATTACCGAACCTGACCACTTCACATCACTTCCCGGTATAGGCATACAAGCTCAAATCAACGGTCAGAAGGTTGAAGTCGGCAGCTATCGTATTCTTGGCGATCAAAATCTGTCGTCTATTCCTTTCGAACTTGAACAACAGGGAAAAACATTACTCTATGTAAAGATTGATGGCAAACCAGTGGGCGTATTGGCTGCTTCGGACACGCTGCGCGCCGAGGTTCCTGCCGCACTTTCCGCAGTCAAGACACAGGGAATGAAACATATCGAACTCCTTACAGGCGATAACGAGCGTAGTGCTTCCACGTTAGCGGCACAACTCGGTATTTCCTATCGGGCAAACTTGCTTCCAGAGGATAAAATTGCCATCGTCAAGCAGTATCAAAGTGAGGGTCATACGGTAGTTATGATCGGGGATGGCGTGAACGATGCGCCTGCCTTAGCTCAGGCCAATATTGGGATTGCGATGGGCGTAGTTGGCACAGATATTGCTATAGAAGCTGCTCATGTCGCGTTGATGCGTGAGGATTGGTCACTCATACCCGATGTGTTTGCTATAGCTAAGCGTACAATGGGTGTGGTGCGCTTCAATATTGGCTTTA
>JACDGI010000166.1 GCA_013821665.1 Anaerolineae bacterium | reverse complement strand
GAGATTGTAGCACGTATTGCCTCCAGCGAAGCCTTTGATTATTTGGAAGCACCTATTCGCCGCTTAGCCGGTTTGGATATTCCCATCCCCTACAACCGCGAACTGGAACGTGCGACCGTGCCACAGGTTGAAAATATCATCACGGAAGCGCGAAAACTGGCGCGCGGCGAGTACTAAATATGCCTATTCCGATAATCCTCCCGAAGTTTGGCTTTACGCTGGAAACGGCTGATATTGTCCAGTGGTTGAAAAACGATGGCGACAGCGTCCGTGCTGGCGACCCGATTTGCGAAGTGACCACCGACAAGGTCAATATGGAAGTCGAAGCGCCGGAGTCAGGCACACTGATCGGATTGCGATTTGAGACAGGTGCAACCGTGCCTGTGACCGAGATCATCGCTTATCTGCTGAAGCCGGGTGAAGTGCGTCCAAGCGATTTACCGACCCAAGCGTCGGCTGATGTTCCAGCAACTAGCGAAGTTCGTGTGGAAGAAGCTGTTATTCAAATAACCACCGTGAGTCCGTTGGCGCAACGCGTGGCCGAAGCAGCGAATATCGATCTGACACAGGTGAAAGGCACAGGGCCTAACAACCGAATTATCCGGCGGGATGTTGAAAACGTTCTGGCGCAACCGGAAGGTAAAGTACGAGCCACCCCAGCGGCGCGACATTTAGCGGAACAAAGCGGCGTTGATTTGCAAACGGTGAGCGGGAGCGGCCCCCGTGGTCGCATCCAAACAGTTGATGTACAAGCGGCGGTCGAAAAAGCTGCTGTACAACCGATCAAACCCGTTGAAATTCCAGTTGTAGCTAACCCTACTCAGGCATCGAATGCGGATGCACCGCGCATTGTCAAACTTGAGGGGATGCGCAAGACGATTGCGGCCCGCTTGCAAAAGAGCTTCCAAACGGCACCCCACATTTTCTTTGACGCGCAGATTGATACTAGCGGGATTGATGGGCTGCGGCAGCGGTTGAAGACACGTAATGAAAAGCTCTCGGTGACGGCGATTTTAGTGAAAGCCTGTGCCGGTGTTTTGATGCGGCATCCGTGGTTGAACGCGACGTTAGACGGTGAAGAAATCGCGCTGTGGCCGACAGCTAATATTGGGGTGGCTGTGGCACTCGAAGCTGGATTGATTGTGCCGGTGGTACATCATGCCGAGCGCCTTGCGATGCAAACGATTCAAAGTTCGGTCGAGACGATGGCAACACGCGCACGGGAAAACGGACTCAAAGTCAGTGATATGGTGGATGGAACGTTTACCATCAGCAATTTGGGTATGTTCGGCGTGGATCGGTTTACGGCGATTATCAACCCGCCGCAGGTGGCGATTTTGGCGGTGGGTAGAACTCAACAGCAATTTGTACCGGATGCTAATGGTCAACCGCTTTTGCGCTCGTTCATGAATGTGACGCTTTCAGCGGATCATCGGGTGGTGGATGGGGCGCAAGCTGCGAACTTTTTACAGGATTTACGAACAGTGTTGGAAGAACCGGCGCTGTTAGCTTGGTAAAAGATAGTTACAAGTTTCAAGAAGCAAGTCGCAAGTTAGAAGCCCATTCAAAACAGCCTCAAGAAAGTGAGTGGGCTGATTCGGAATATTCACAAACTGCACTCCGAGTGAAAAATTTGAATCGCTTACACGGGAGAAAATTCGCAAAATTCTTCATTTTCACAGCTAGAGCTTCCTTTAGTGACCAATCGATTTGATGCTGTTGTTGCTGTTGAGACTCCTCGTTTTTGTGGCGGCGGCGGCGGCAGTGGCGGCAGTGGGATGCCACAAGCAATCCGGTTTAGTGGCAAAATTGCCAGATTTGCCGATGGTTTGAGAGAGAACTGGCAAGATTAGCAGCAATGGCAAAAGTGGATTTTGTGCTAGATTTGCCTGAAACCGTTTCTTTTAAGGCAAAATCAAGTTTGGCAGCGGCAATTTGCTAAATCATGTTGTTGATGCTGTTGAGAAAAGACTGATTTTGTCACCATTACAGCATTTAGGATTTTAAGCTGCACGGAGCAAGGAAATCACTCCAATAAATAGAATACTCGATGTGGCAAACAAATGGGTTACATTTTGGAAGAACATTTTGTAACTCTTAAGGGCGACCGGCACTAACCAAATTGAGGGAAATTGCCTATAGTGCGTGTTTGCAGATGGTTTGAAAATGGTATGCCGACAAACCAAAAGTAAACCGAAAAAATAATATCAAGTGCCGAGTAAAAGGCAGTAAAGCGCCGTTCAGAAATTTGCAAAGTTATTGAGTAATCAAACGCAGCGGGCGGGAAGAATCCCGTCCCTACGATAAGGCAATTTGCTGCGGGTTCAATAGCATTCCGGTTACAAGGTATAGCAATTATCGTATATCTCCTTCAATTTAGAGTTGCGAGGGGTCGACAATCCAACCTTCAAGGGGATCACAATCGAGGGGTATGCCGAAGTTAGGAACGATTGAAGCCCATGCGGCCTGAAGCGCACAAAGAACTGCGTCCAAGGTATCGCCGGATTTATCATCTATTGAGGCAGAAGTGACCGCTGAGTCGAGATTGAGGCTGAGGCCATAGGTTTCGGCAATAAGCGGTGAATTGAGTGTGTCGAGTAAAGCCGAACGCGCGGTGGTGTGCTGATCGGTTTGCAGGCTGAGCGTATCCTGTTTATAGCTGCGTTTTTGGTTAAAGCGGCGGTTGACTAATGCCGGATAGACTTCGAGGGCGACGCGGGTATCGCTGGTGAGATGGCAAGGCTGAATGTTGAGACCGGTTGATAATAAACGTGGTGCGCCTTGAAAGAACATTTTACCCACCGGAACAAAATCCAGTTTCATCGCACTAATGGCATTAGCATTCACATCGGTCAGGCGGCGATGGAGTTTATCACCCGAAGGACGCTGATCAGCGTAACGCCTAATCTCCGACTCGAAGCCTTCTTTGCCCATTGCGGCGACGCGTTCAACCATTTCTGCCCAGTCGGTAGGCCAGCCAAGACTTTCAATGAGGCGGCGCGGTTGGCTAAAGGGAAAATCAAAACCTGCGATCCAAGGGCCGGACTGGGCGAGGACGTGTTCGAAGTCGGCAAAGGTGGGGAGTCGTTGAACGGTTTCGATGCGAAGAACCAAGTTGGTCAATTGACCAAAGGCGCAGGTAATGGGTTTGTGACGATTGGGCGCACTGGTGAAGTCGATGCCGAGGATTTTCATGTTGTATTGGGGAAATTACGAAGGGCAAGCCGACGGCTTGCCCCTACAATCATTTGATGTTTGGAGACGCGGTTTATTCTTTTTTCTTGGGATGGCCGACGGTTAAGTTACCAATTCCGTCCTGAATGCTGCCCATATCCGGTTTGGATGTCTGCTGCGGCTGCTGTGTTTGTTGGGGCTGTGGCGGGAAAGGTGCGGTAATTGGTGATGAGGATGATCCTGAACCGCCACCGAGCAAACTGCCGACCAAACCGCTGACATCCATATTTCCCTGTGCGCCACTGCCGCCGAGTAATCCACCAACAATATTTTCCAGACTATTGGCGTGGTTTTGCTGACCATTATCACTGAGCAAATCGAGGACGACACCCAGCAAATTACCGCTGGAACCCATGTTGTGATTGCCATTGAGTAAGTTACTCACGAGGCCACCCATATTGCTACCTTGATTGCTCTGTTGACCACCCATGAGGCCACCAACTAAGCCCATCAAGTCGCCACCGATGCTGCCCTGATTACCCTGCTGCTGACCGCCACCGCCGAGCAGATCACCAACCAAACCACCGAGGCCGCCCATACCGCCCTGATTACTTTGTTGACCGCTGCCCATCATGCCACCAACCAAACCCATCAGGTCGCCGGTGATGCCGCCTTGATTGCCCTGCTGATTATTGTTGCTAATCAAGCCACCGAGCAAACCCATAATATCAGAGCCTGCGCCACGACTGGCACCCATACCACGCACTCCAGCAGGTGCGCTACCAGCTCCGGTTTCAGCCTGTCGCTTTTGTTCCACTTGAACGAGAGTTTGAACAACTTTTTGTGCTTCATCACCCGAAATATTGTATTTATTCTGAATCGCCTGTACGAGCTGTTCCATCATTACCTCCCCAAAAAACCGAAAATTTATCAGTCTAAGTGAGTATACCCTATCGGCACGCCGCATAAATTAAGGTTCGATGGGTAATAGTTACATCAAAAATTTAGTTATCAGGCATGGAAGGCACAACCGCCAGTTTGATGACTTCGCTGCGCTGCATCCGTAAAAGACTGTCTTCGACTTTGGAGAGCGGCACTTCACCATCGAGCATGGGTTTGACATCGACAGTGCCATCACTGAGCATTTGTGCGGCAAGTTCGACCTTATGCGGCGTGGTGTGGAAAACACCCTTCATCGTGATTTCGTCATAGTGCAAATGGGTGGCATCAAAGGAAACCTGTGTACCTCCGGCAAGTCCGCTGAACTGAATCACTGTGCCACCTTTGCGCGTCATCAACATGGCCTGTGACCATGTTTCAGGTGTACCAGCCGCTTCAATAACCACATCAGCGCCGCGCCTTTCAGTTTGGGAGCGGACATACTCCAATGGATCACCATCCAAGCTGCTGAAAGTATCATCCGCACCAACTTGTTTAGCGCGTTCGAGACGACCTTGGGCACGTCCAATAGCAATCACACGGGAGGCACCCATCGCTTTCATCAACTGAATTTGCATCAAGCCCTGTGCGCCTACGCCGATGATGGCAATGGTATCACCGAGTTGAACATCGGTGTAGCTGGCACAGAGAACCGCACACGACAACGGCTCAATGAATGAGGCTTCGGTAAAAGGCAAGTGAGCCGGTTTGTGATGCAGATTTTGGGCAGTGATATAGGACGGAATACGGACGTACTCGGCGTAGGTGCCGAAGTTGAAACGGCCATCGAGTTCAACGCACAACTGCTGTCGGCCACGCTTGCAATAGTAACATTGGTTGCAGGGCGCAGAGTTGGTTCCCATGACAGCATCACCGACTTTGAATTTGGTGACACCCTGCCCGACCGCACTAATGTAGCCAGCGTATTCATGTCCGAAAGGCATAGGCGGTTTAAAAAGTTTATGTCCACGACGATAAGCCTTCAAATCGGTGCCGCAGGTGGTCGCCGATTCAACTTTAATGACCACTTCACCTGCATCGGGTTCGGGAATAGGCACCTCGCGCATTTCGAGCTTACCGGGTTCGAGAAAGTAAACAGCGCGCATGGTGGCTGTCACGAGAATTCCACCATCACTTTAAGCGAATCACCAGCCGCTTTGGTCAGGTGCCACGCTTTGTCGGCTTCCATAATCGGGAAGCGATGGGTAATCAGTGATTGAGCATCAATCAGCTTGTCTTTGAGGAGTGCCATAGTGCGACGGGTATCAAAGGGGCCAGCAGAATACGTGCCTTTGATGTTGACCTCTTGGAACAAAACACGGTTGGTATTCAAGGCCCATTTGTAATCAGGGTTGGTCGGCGCATACAGCAAAAGTGTTCCGCCGGGAGCCACCATATCAAAAGCCATATTGAGTGCTTTTTCGTTCGATGCAGTGACCATGACTGCGTGAGGGCCAACGCCGTCCGCCCACGTTTTGACCTGATCGGTGAGATCGGCATCATCGACGTTGAAAACGGTCATACCGAGTGATTGAGCGCGAGTAATCCGCACTGGCAAGCGATCCAGAATAGCGACCTTATTCGCGCCCCAATGTGGCGCGAGCATCGCCATCGTAATGCCGTTGAATCCTGCACCGACGATGAGTACCGTATCACCCTGACGAATATCGGCACGATCCAAAGCACGCACGCAGCAAGCGATTGGTTCGACAAGAGCGGCGATTTCATAGGACATGCCATCGGGAATTTTAAGAATGTCACGCTCGACAATTTCCGCCGGAATGCGCACAAATTCGGCCATACCTGCCGGATACAGACGCGTCTTTTTGAAGGTCGGGCATTGGGTGTAATGTCCGTGCATACAGAAATCACAGACCATGCAGGGGACATGGTGATGAATAGCAACGCGATCACCGACCGCAAAGCTGGTCACTCCTTCACCAATCGCAATCACATCACCGGCGGGCTCGTGCCCCCAGACTAATGGAGCGCGAGGTGTCATATACCAATCGGTGACATCACTGCCACAGACACCACAGGCACGGATACGGACGAGCAATTCTCCGGCTGCGGGTTGGTCAGGCATGGGATAGTCTTCGATGCGGATGTCGCCGGGGCCAGCATAGATGGCGGCTTTCATAGTAGCGGGCATAAAAATCCTCTTTACACGTCAGGCTAGTATCGCCAAAAATAGCGACTGTCGTAACAAATATCGGCATTTCGTATACTAATGTGAAGCCAGCCAATTCGCGATAATTATAAACAGCATTGGGCAGATGTGCATCTCCATCACGTTTGTGAGGAGTGCAGCGCTTGGGTTATACTGATGCGAAGATTTTTACCGCAGAGACGCTGAGAAAATAAGCAAGAAAACGAACCGCCAAGTCGCCGAGATCAATACAAAGAGAAGAAATAGATGGCTGAACAGAAACACAAATTTGGTTTCGAAACGCGGATGTTGCACGCGGGACACATTCCTGATCCGGTGACGGGATCGCGGGCGGTGCCAATTTACCAGACGACCTCCTATGTATTTGAGGATGTGGATAAAGCGGCGCAACTGTTCGAACTCAAGCAGTACGGCAATATTTATACGCGCATCAATAACCCGACAACAGCCGTATTTGAAGAACGCATCGCCTCGCTCGAAAACGGGACTGGTGCCGTGGCAACTGCCAGCGGTATGGCGGCACAATTCACTGCCATGATGACGCTGCTTGAACCCGGTGATGAGATCGTGTCCTCGTCGCATCTGTACGGCGGGACAATGACGCAGTTCACACATACCTTCAAGAAGTTAGGTGTCAAAACCCACTTTGTTGATCCAACCAAGATTGAAAATTGGGCACAAGCTATAACACCCAAGACTAAGGCGCTTTACGGAGAGATCATTGGCAATCCGAGTGGCAGTATCTTGGATATTGAGGCACTGGCTGATCTAGCGCATTCACATAAAATTCCACTGATCGTTGACAGCACCTTTGCGACACCGTATCTCTGCCGCCCGTTGGATTGGGGCGCGGATATTGTGCTGCATTCGGCATCCAAGTTTTTGGGCGGACATGGCAACTCAATTGCCGGTGTTATTATCGACTCAGGCAAGTTTGATTTCAGCACGTTCAAGACGATTGCTGATCCTGATCCGGCTTACCATGATTTGCGCTTTTACGAGACCTTCGGTCATTACGGGTTTCTGATGAAGGCGCGGGCCGTGACTGTTCGTGATACCGGCGCGGCGCTCTCACCTTTTAATGCCTTCTTGTTGATCCAAGGGCTGGAGACACTTTCGGTGCGCATGGAACGGCATATCAAAAACGCTCAGGCAGTCGCTGAATTCCTGAGCAATCATCCCAAAGTGGATTGGGTAGCTTACGCGGGATTACCGGATAACCAATATCATACGTTGTCGCAGAAATACACACCCAAGGGGCCGGGAGCCGTGTTTACCTTTGGTGTCAAAGGAGAGAATGCGCGGGCAGCAGGCAAAACCTTCATCGAGTCGCTGCACGTCTTTTCACATCTGGCGAACGTCGGTGATGTTCGGAGTTTGGTCATTCATCCGGCATCGACCACACACCAACAGCTTTCCGATGCCGAATTGGAAGCGGGTGGCGTGACCGCTGGAATGATCCGTTTATCCATTGGATTAGAGACTACAGAGGACTTATTATGGGATCTGGATCAAGCCTTGCAGTTGACATAAGTATGAATACCGTTCTGACCGAAGAAGAACGGGCTAAATATCAGGATTCTGGTGTCATCCGTACCATACTCAGCACCAGAAAAACCATCGCGATTGTGGGATTGTCACCCAAGAGCGAACGGCCCAGCTATTTCGTCGGTTCCTATTTGAAGTCGGAAGGTTACCGGATTATTCCCGTGAACCCGATGGCGAAGGAAATTCTGGGCGAACAATGCTATCCCGACTTATTGAGCATCCCTGAGCCGGTCGATATGGTGGATGTATTCCGTAAGCCGGAAGATTGCGTCGAGGTTGCCAAGCAAGCCGTCCAAATTGGCGCGAAAACGCTATGGCTGCAACTGCGTGTGGTCAATCTTGAAGCCGCAGAAATCGCAGCCGCAGCCGGACTCAATGTGGTGATGGATAAGTGCATCAAAATCGAACATGGCCGCTACAGTGGATCGCTACATTGGGTGGGTATGAACACCGAGATCATCAGTGCGCGGCGTGGACAGCGGTATTTTTAGACATTCGATTTTTCACGGCAGAGACGCAGAGGATACAGAGTTAAGTTGGATAGTTTGAAAGATAAAGTCGCGATTGTGACTGGCGCGGGGCAAGGAATTGGTTTCGCGATTGGAGAGCGATTTGCCCGCGAAGGCGCACACGTCGTGGTGGCGGAAATCCAAGCCGACAAAGCACAGGCGACAACCCAATATTTCAGCAGCTTGGGTACCGAAGCACTCGCTATCCCGATGGATGTGGGCGAACCGGCACAGATTGACATGATGGTCAAAACGGTCGTGCAGAAATTTGGGCGCATTGATATTCTGGTGAACAATGCCGGTGTCTCTGAAAAAGCAGATTTCTTCGAAATGACACCCGAACGCTGGGATTGGATGCAGCGCATCAACCAGCGCGGGGTATTTTTCTGCCTACAAACGGTGGCACGGCAGATGGTCGCCCAAATTCCCGAAGCCGTGAAAACAGCCGGTTTCGCTGATCACAGTTATGGCAAAATCATTAACATGTCATCGATTGCAGGACGGCATGGACGGGCGGATGCCCTCCATTATTCGGTATCCAAAGCGGCTGTGATAACCATCACACAGGGCGCAGCGATGGCCTTAGCTCCCTATAACATCAATGTGAACGCGATCTGTCCGAGTGTCATCCGAACGCCAATGTGGGAGGAAATCGACCGCATCCAATCGGAGACACTCCAAATTCCACAGGGTGAATGGTACAAGCGGCGGGTGAAACGCATTCCACTTCAACGTGGCGGCACAGTTGAACAAATCGCCGCGACGGTGATGTTCTTGTGTTCGGAAGCGGGCGATTACATCACGGGGCAAACCTACAATGTGGATGGTGGGTCGGAGATGAACTAAAGCAAATTCACTTAACCGCAGAGACGCAGAGAATTTAGAGGAAAAACAAAGGGACTACCGATTGTAATCCCTTGTTACTTGTTAAATGGAGGACTGATATTTATTCAATCGGTTCTTTGTAGATGATGTAACGCCCGATGTCATCACCTTTGGCAATGCAGGTCGAGAGATCAATCTTGAACTCGCGTCCACCAGATACCCAGCGCAAGCCTTCTTGCAACAAGCCTTGCCCGACATAACACACCGCTTTATCCGATGTTTTACGTCCCCAACACATGGGGCAGCGCTCGAGCGTGTAGATGATGCGGTCGTCGCCTTCTTCGCGCACGTTGCTGATCTGGTCACTAAATTGGCTGAAGATATTCGCCATCGCTGGCACACCGACCTTGAGTTTGGCACTCAGCGGCAGCACTTTGAAGGCCAAGTCACCGACACCGGCTAATGCTCCGAAGCCGCGCAAGGCATCCGCGAACAACGTCCGTCCGACGCGTAACGCCAGACCACGTCCGCCGCGTGGGCCGTACATTTCTTCCAAAGCTACACACAGCGCCGTAAAGTCCGCAAAGTCAAATACTTTATCGAGATTATCGGGCGGGTAATTGCCGATCAAATTGTCCAAATCGGCCAAGTGCAGGACGGCATTCAGACCGTTTTTCCCCATGACTTCTTCCATCGCGTCGAGGAAGATACGGGCGAATTTATTGGGATAGTAATAACCACTTTTCACAGGTGGCATTCGACGTGCTCCTTCGGTCGGATTGAAAAAAGTCGCGCACTATTATCGCGCAAATACATCTGCTGGCAAATTCACAAATAGAATGACTGGAATGTAACACACTCCAGTTAAGATTTTAACGCAATCTGCGGGTTCTGTGCATTGTCGTTTGCGAAAACAGGGATCGGGAACTCATCAGATAGACGAGAATCAGAACCGGTTAAGCGCCCCTGCATACTCCAAGGCCCTGTCCATGTAATCTCGACGTTAGCAATTTTGCCCTTCCATTCACAGGTATCCTCAAAGAATACCAGCTTATTCTGGGGAGTGCGACCACGCCAACGGCCTTTTAGATTTTCTTCGACCAAAACAGGCACCGTTTTCCCCAAAGTACGTCCGTTGATTTCCGCCAAAACACCTGCTTGCATTTCATCGGTAATCTCGTGACGATGTTTCTTGACTTCTTCTGAGACATCATCCGGCATGGAACGAGCGCTAAGTGTGTGAGGACGCGGTGAATAACGCGCGAGATGGATTTTATCGAGTTTCAGTTCGGCCAACAGATCATAGGTGTTTTGGAACTGAGCATCCGTTTCGCCGGAAAAACCGACAATGACATCACTATGGATAGCGACGTTGGGAATCCGCGAGCGAATGTTGGCAATCAGTTTACGATATTGGTCAACCGTGTAGCCGCGCTTCATATTTTGCAGCACGACATCATCACCGGCTTGAACCGGCACTTCAATAACTGGCATCAGGTGCGGGAGTTCCGCCACCGTATCCAAAATCTTATCGGTCATCCAATTGGGATGGCTGGTCAGAAAGCGAATCCGTTCAAGGCCAGTGTCTTCGGTGACGCGATGTACGATCCGCAGTAAATCAGCGAGGTCAGGACCATCGGGAACATCTTTGCCGTAGCGATCCACAATTTGGCCGAGCAAGGTAATTTCACGTACCCCTTGAACGGCGAGGCTGCGAACATGGGCGACAATCTCACCGACACTGCGGCTACGTTCAACACCGCGCCGACGCGGAATAATGCAGAAAGAACAGGCATGAGAACACCCGTACACAATCGGTACATGGGCACTGATCAAGCTATCCTGCTCGTGGGCGGGTAGTAAGATGTCACCATCTTGCAATGCGTCACGTTGGTCACGTTCATTGCGTTCCAGTTGCAACACTTCGGCTTCCGACATCCGACTGTGCAGAAAATCGACCATTGGCTTCGGATCGCTAGGTGACATGAACACATCGACATAAGGCACACGCTTACGTAATCGAAGCGCATCTTGTACACCCACCAAACAGCCCATCACAGCGATAATGCGGTCGGGGTTTTCCTGTTTGAGGACGTTAAATTCGCCGAGGCGGCTAAAAGCCTTGTCTTCGGCGGATTGGCGCACGACACAGGTATTGACGACCATAATGTCGGCTTCTTGGAGTGTATCAGTGGCACGATGACCGAGTTTTTCGAGTTCCGAGGCCAGATGTTGGCTGTCCGCCGTATTCATCTGACACCCCATACTTTCGAGGTAATACTTCATTGGGATGTACCGGGTAATATGATTTTGAGCATTTTGGTATTGTAACGGACGGCTTAAGATGCGTCAATTACAGCAGTAAGTTTCAAGACCCAAGTTACAAGGTTTTAGATAGAGGATGAAAGTCTAGTCTTACCCCGTTAATGCGAAGATTTGGTTAACTATGATAGAAGGATCACATTTCGCAAGGAACGGGTTGCAGGGAGAGGCCATGTAAGTCACCCGTATGTGTGAGTTTGAGCAACACGAAGTTGTCTTGCAGCGATACATAATCGGTGACATCGGCGTTCAGAGGTTCAGTTGTTTGGATTGTGCCAAGGTGCCAACCGTTGACATAAACTTGTGTACCAATCGGTGCCTGATCAAGCTGAATATAAAAGCGCAGACAAACATCGCCTATTGGTTCAATGTCAAAGCTGTGACGCAGGTTAAGCGTGCCAGAGACAGCAATCAAATCACGCGGATAATCAGCAAGTTGAGGCAAAACACCCCATGAGGATTCGTCGAGTTCGGATACGCCAAAATCCGCATCCATGACTTCGGACGGGAAATAACGCCAGTCGTTTTCGAGCGAAATAGATTCCATCGTCAAACAGACTCATTTCAATAATCGTCCGACGACTATAACATGAAAGATGGAATTGAACCGCAGAGAACGCGGCGATTTTGAGGCTGAAATAAGGTTAGCCCTATTCCAGCCTCAATTGACCCATTAGTTTTCGCTGTGGAGGCCAACGCGGTTGCCTTCGGTGTCGAGGAAGTGGGCAATGAAACCAAAGCCAATGTCAGTCGATGGCAGCAAGATTTTACCGCCAGCGGCTTCAATACGGCTGAGGATAGCATCGAGTTGGTGATCGGCGTTGAGGTAAACAACCGAACCAGTGCTTGAAGG
>JACDGI010000954.1 GCA_013821665.1 Anaerolineae bacterium | reverse complement strand
ACGCCATTGACCGCCAAGAAATCATTGACATCGTTTACTTCGGACAGGGAACACCGCGACAAATTTCACCAATTGAAGACTCGCCGTTGTTCAACGAACAGTTATCAACGCAATATCTGGATTATGATGTCGCGAAAGCCAACGCAGAACTCGATAAGGTGCTGCCCGATAAGGACGCTAACGGGATGCGGCTCAACCCCAAGACCAAGGAAAAGCTCTCGATTGTATTCACCGTTCAAACCGGCGATTACGGCCTGCGCTTCCTCGATGTTGCGGAACTACTTAAGAAATATTATGCAACCGTTGGCATCGATATCGTTGTTGACTCGGTTGACAACGCGGTACTGACTGATCGCATCAATGACAACAGTGTGGAAGCCGCCATTTTCACTGGTGAAGGTGGCTATGGTATTACCGCCATCACCGACCCGCGCTATTTTGTGCCATTCCACGGACAGTCGATCTGGGGCAATGGCTGGCAACTGTGGTACCTACAAACCGATAACAAAGCCAAAGTTGAGCCGCCTGCGGACATCAAAGCACAGGTTGATCTGTACAAGAAGGTTTTGCAAGCACCCACAACTGACGAGCGCCTCAGCTTGATGAAGCAGGTTCTGCAAAACGCAGCTGATAACTTCTGGGTCATCGGCATTTCGAGCGCGTCAGACAGCTACCGCCCGTTGAGCAAGCGATTGGGCAACGTGCCGGAAAGCTGGGTCAACGGTTGGAATCCCGGTGGCACAGCGATTGCATTCCCTGAGCAGTGGTATTTCAAAAGCTAGGAATTAGGAAAGGGAGCATACATAGCTGCTCCCCTACATCTGTCCATTTTGAAGAGTGTTGAACGATGGGGAAGGAATGTAACCTTCCCCACCAAAAGAGAAATATAGATCCTGTTTGGTTGAAATGGCGTTATTATCTGCCACAAAAATTGACTGCTGATTTATAAGGCAAATTCATGGCGAAATATATCGTTAAGCGTTTGTTGTATGCGATCCCGACTCTGTTCATCATTTCAATATTGGTATTCGGCACAATTCAACTGCCGCCGGGTGATTTTGTCTCGAACATGATGGAGCAGATGCGTAATCAAAGTGGCGTTACTTGGTCGCCACAGTTCGCCGAATCCATGCGTGAACGATATGGTTTGAATGAGCCGATGCCAACGCAATACCTGAAGTGGATTGGCAACATTATTCTGCACGGCGACTTTGGATATTCATTCCAGAACTCACAGCCATCTGAAAAAATGATTTCCGACCGCATGGGGATGACGCTGGTGGTCTCGTTCGCCAGCTTTGTTTTCACTTGGGTGGTGGCACTGCCAATTGGTATACTTTCTGCCGTAAGCCAATACAGCCTCGCGGATTATGTCTTCAGCTTTATGGGGTTTATCGGTTTGGCGACACCCGGCTTCCTGATCGCGCTGGTGCTGATGTACGTCGCGTTCAAATCAGGAGGGATGACGGTCAGTGGACTCTTTTCAAGCGAGTTCCAGAATGCGCCGTGGAGTTTCCCTAAAATTCTTGACCTATTGAAACATCTTTGGATTCCGATGATTATCGTCGGCATTGGTGGAACAGCCGGGCTTATCCGCATTATGCGGGCTAACCTACTCGACGAACTACATAAGCCTTACGTAGAAACGGCGCGGGCAAAAGGTGTGCCTGAGTGGAAGCTGTTGATGAAGTATCCGCTGCGTCATGCGCTTAATCCATTTGTAAGTGGCATGGCGTGGCTGCTGCCCAGCCTGATTGCGGGTGAGGCAATTGTCTCAATCGTCCTCAACCTGCCGACGAGCGGGCCTATATTACTGAACGCCCTGCTCGTACAAGATATGTATCTAGCAGCAGGGTTCATCATGCTGCTGAGTGTGGCAACGATTATCGGAATGCTGATCTCGGATATTATGCTGGTGTGGCTCGATCCGCGTATCCGGTACGGCAGTTAGGCAGACGATTATGACGAATAAAATCTTACAAGCCACAGACTTGATACCACCTAACTCGCCGCCCTTCGTGGAAGAATTTGTGCCCCGTGTGGCGATTGCATCCCAATGGAAATTGATGTGGTGGAAGTTCCGCAAGCACCGGCTGGCGATGATCGGGCTGGTGATTATTGTCGTGATGTATATTGTGGCAATCTTCGCGGGCTTCTTTGCCCCTCAAGCGGCGGATAGTTACAGTCGCACTTATACACAAGTCGCGCCACAGACAGTCCACTGGTTGGATAACGGCACTTTTGCACCCTACATCTACGGCTATAAACAAAAGACAGATCCTAAGACCTATAAGCGCATCTACACCATAGATGAAGAGAAGAAAATCCCACTGGGTTTTTTTGTCAAAGGTGACCTGTACCGCGTTGGGTTACATGGCATTCCGCTTCCCATTTTCCAAAGTTTGAGCATTTCGTCAGACATCCATCTATTTGGGCCCCTCGAAGCTGGGCAGCCCTTTTATCTGCTTGGCTCGGACGATGTCGGACGGGATATGCTCAGCCGCTTGATTTATGCGTCGCAAGTATCGCTTTCGGTGGGGTTGATCGGTGTGTTCCTAAGCC
>JACDGI010000953.1 GCA_013821665.1 Anaerolineae bacterium | reverse complement strand
GTAAACATGTCAATCCATGAAGGGGTTGTAAGCCCGAACCCTCGGAATTTTCCTAATTCTGTTGATACAACCGGAGATGATCCATTACGCCGGGCGTTGTCGTCACTTGGTGGTCGTTAATCGGGGCCGTATTAGAGGTGGGGTAATGTCAGGTTTCTGACCTGGAGCGTACATTCGCGAGCGTCCACGTTATCAGTGTTTGATTCCATTGGAATACGCAAAAGGCTCACCCGCTTTGTGGTGATTTCAATGCCGCTTCTCTTGTTCGCATAATTGTTTGCCGGGTTGTTTTGAATTCGCGCGCGATCTCAGCAATGCTGGCGCCGGCGTCCAGTCGTTCGACGACTGCCACACGTTCCTCCGCATTTAATACTGGGGGTCTGCCAAATTGTTTGCCAGCCGCCTTTAGCCCGAATAACTCCAGACTGAGTTCGTTCAATTAGCAGGTCGCGCTCAAACTCGGCCACGGCTGCGATAACCTGCATCGTCATCTTTCCTGCCGGACTGGTTAAATCAACACCACCAAGCGCAAGGCAATGTACTCGCACGCCTGAACTCGCAAGCTGCTCGACGGTTGCCCGCACATCCATCGCATTGCGCCCAAGCCGATCCAGTTTGGTCACCACCAGCACATCGCCCGGTTCCATCCGGTCGATCAGCTTCATAAAACCAGGCCGCTCTTTGGCGGCCACTGAGCCACTAATGCTTTCTTCGATCAGTCGGCGCAACTCGATAGCAAATCCGGCTGCCTTGATTTCCATACGCTGATTCTCAGTCGTCTGATCGGCGGTCGAAACGCGACAGTAAGCAAAAACACGCGGCATGAGCTGATTTCGCCCGAAAGTGATGTACGAATTATAGCTTGCATCCGAAATACATTTAGCCTATTTTCGTACACCCACAAACAGCATGACCGAAATCGCTCCATTTCGGACGGATTCGATGAGTTATGTCCTTTAAAAATCCTTGCCGTATTCAACATTTTTCGAACATCCCGCGCCGACCTGCCTTCCATCGCCGCCAACCAGAATTATCTGCAACTGACGAGGAGGCCAAGCACCGCCTTCGTATTTCCTTCGATTTCATGCAGTATTTGCAACCAATGGCCAATCACGCGCTTGAGACTCGGCGCTGGCTGCGTGTCTCGCCAAACCGTGAGCATCCGATGGTAGCCGATCAGATCCGCCCGCTGCACACAATAGGCGGTTGTCATTTGGGTTGTCTCAATGTCGCCGAACACCCCATGGCCGCGCATGACGCGCTCCACCAGTTCCACTTGCTTCGCCGTGTCCCGCTGAATACCCCGTAGGACTTCGATAATGAGGGGTAATCCGAGCGGGTCTGGGTGCGTGACAAGCCGGATCTCCTCAATGCCGCTGTGGCCTGTCTTGATGCTCAGGATATCGTGTGTGTCACTCTGACTCAGCTCCGCTCTTGGGATGTTCGTATTCAGCCAGGGAAAAAGATCCTGTTTCTGTGTAGTCAGCATGCGCAAATCTTGTTTGAAACCTTGTTCCAAGCCGGGCGGTGCCGGCTCCTGGTTGTCGGCTTCAACCCTATCCCAAACCCTATCGATTTGTTGCTTGCGCTGCAGGGCATTGGGGAACAGACTGATATTCCAACCCAGGCAACAGCTCATGGCCGCTTTCTGCCGCTCCTCAAAACTCCGGACAAAAAGCACGTGGGGAAGCATGAAGGACGAAAAGCAGGTAGCCGTTGTGGGCTGTTTGAGGGGTGATTTCATAGCGGTGAAATTATGGGGTCCCCGCGACGAGAAGGTTAGTACGTTATTCCAGAAAATCTCTCCGATGGCTTGGCAACACATTCATTTCTCGGGTCATTATGCCTTTCGGGACAACTACAGCCCCATCGACCTTGAAGCGATGCTGGCCCACATAAAATTAGAGTAATAGATTGATTTAGAAGGATTAGGAAAATTCCGAGGGTTCGGGCTTACAACCCCAACACCCTCATCAAAACCTGATCTGGGGACGATGGCGGGACTGAGAGAAGCGATGAATCTAGGAAAAGAGTTATGAAAAAGCCCGAAGAAAGCCCCTATCTGAGTGCCCACCAGGCTTACCTTGAGAAGAATGGCAACATTCTGCAAGCGGCTTATCAGTGGCGAATGGCCTTCTTTATCTGTGCAGCGATCCTCCTGGTTGTGTCAGGGGGTTTAGTAACCGTTTCATTGCAGCACAAAGCGGTTCCCTTCCTCGTCGAATTCAACGAACACTCGGAAGTCGTGCGTGTGAGCCGTGCAGAAGAAATGACGCAGCCGAATGTGAAACACATCAAGTCAGCATTAAATAACTGGATGAAAGGGGCGCGTACGGTTTATGGGGATCGCCGCGCGCAGGAACACATGATAGATGTGACATTCGCCATGACATTGCCAGACAGTTCGGCAAGCCAAATGTTAGGCGGTTATCAAACTGAGAATAACCCGTATGCCAGATCGCAAAAGGAAGCGGTCGATGTATCGGTTAACGAAGTCATGTTTATAAGCGGTAATACATGGCGAATCGAATGGACGGAGACGACAAAGCAGCTATCAGGCCGTGTGG
>JACDGI010000165.1:2670-12465 GCA_013821665.1 Anaerolineae bacterium | reverse complement strand
GTGCTAAACTAGCACACGGACGGTCTTACATCACTTCTTCAGCAGGGATGCCAACATGCCTCAACCGGTTAACGGTTTCATTTTTGATCTGGATGGTACAGTTTATTTAGGCGATGCAGCCCTGCCCGGTGCGGTGGAAGGCATTAGCCAACTGCGCCACATGGGTAAAACGGTACTGTTCGTCAGCAATAAACCGCTGGAGCCACGCGAAAATTATGCCCATAAACTGACCAAATTGGGCATCCCAGCCACGCCGGATGATGTGGTGACATCCGCCTATGTGCTGGGTTATCACCTATCGAAGACACAACCGGAGTTGAAGTTATATGTGGTTGGTGAGGCCAACCTCGTCCAAGAACTGCGCGGTTTTGGTCTGACGGTGATTAATGAATTTCTCGACCAGAGTCCGCTGGACGTGATTCATCCCGACGGCGTAGACGCTGTGGTGGTGGCCTTTGACCGCACATTGGATTACCGCAAGCTGAACACCGCTTATCAAGCACTCAAAAATGGCGCACATTTCTTCGCTACCAATGCCGATAAAATGTGTCCGATGCCCGGTGGCGGCATCCCCGACGCGGGTGGCACGATTGCGGCCTTAGAACACATGACCGGACGCAAAGTCGAACTGCTGGCGGGTAAACCATCAACGCTGATTGTTGAGGTGGCGCTGCAAAAGTTAGGGCTGCCCGCCGCCAATGTGATGATGGTCGGTGATCGCCTCGAAACCGATATTTTCATGGGGCAGCAAGCCGGTATGCAGACTGCCGCCACCATGACCGGTGCTTCGACCCGCGCCGATGTCGCTAAAATGACCACACCGCCAACGTATGTCATCGACTCGTTGGCCGAACTGCCGGGGATCATCAGCGGTACTTGATATGGGCGTAGGCCAAGCGTTGGTTTACAAAAACTATTACGAAATGCTATTCTATGACACGAAAGAATTTGTGAGCAGTTAGGAGGAAACGATGCACAAATTTCTATCGCGTTCTGGCGGCAAACTAATCCCTTTTTTTGCCATCTTCGCCCTACTCTCACTGCTGCTTACTTCGATCACTTATGCTCAAGATGAGTTTAAAAATCCGGTTTTAGAGGCGGTAAGTGAAGCGGGTTTCATTACCAAAATCGGTGCCACAAAGACAATCGGTGATGCCACTGTTACCGTCGATTGGGCTTATGCCGATACCCAAAATTTGATGGTGGGGTACACGCTCAAAACAACTAACGGTATGAAGGCCAGCGACCTTTTATCATCCTACAACTCACCCTACTTGATTGATGATAGTGGCGCGATGTTCTCATATTCCAACATCGAGCCGGATACAGGCGATCAAAGTGACACGATGACGATCATCGGGAATTATTATCCACAAGCGGTAAGGCCGATTAAGGGAAGTGATAACTTTGACATCCTCAATGATTATTTCAATCCCGTGCCTGACAAAATCAATCTCACTTTTAGCCTAACATTGGGTGATATGCAGCCTTCACAAGATGGAATGCCACTCCCTAAAGGGAGTCTGAAGCCAGCCAATTATATTGAACCCATTGGCCCGTTCAACTTTGACTTCACAATACCGGTGTATCCGCCAGTCGTCGTGAAGCAAGCTCAGACCATCCAAGTGAAGGGGTTGAGTATGACGCTGCAACAGGTGATCGTCACGCCCACCAAAACCACAGCGATGATCTGTTTTAAGCTGCCCGATTCGCAGGACTGGATACCCGAAGGCATGGTGAATATTGGAAATAATGCAGGTTATCTGGCGGGCGGAGCGCCGGTTGATGGTAAAGTTGCTCCGGCGAAAGGCATAAACCGCTGTAGCAATTTAGTCTTTAATATTTTCCACGACACCAAACCTGCTGCGCTCACAGTCAACATTGACCATGTGGCGACTTCGATGGGTGAAGGACCGGATGATTGGAATAAGATCAAAGGCGAACTAGCAAAGCACAATATCAAAATTGATGTGATTTCCGCTTCGCACTCGCTGGATGTCAAAGTCATCAGTGTGCCAGAAGGGGTTGATTATGACCGGGCGGTGATCGAAGCGCGTGAGGCACTGGGCAACTGGTTACAAGGCCCGTGGACATTTAAGGTCAATTTGCCATAATCGCCCACCACAATTGAAGCTGCAACTGTAGGGGTTTACCGCTGGTAAACCCTTTTTTGTATCCAATCCTTAGCAATATGCGCCAATTGTTTAAGTGGTGACTTTCAGTCGCGCGGCAGGAACCCCGTGCTTGGTTTGTAAGATGTCGGTGGTGCGGTCAATTTCCGCTTGCGTCTGGGCGGCTGACCAACCCAAAACGCCGCCGACAATTTTGGCTAACTGCTGCAAGACATCGCCATCAATCAAGCCCAACATGCCAATGAGTGAGCGCCGCAAAATCAAATCGTCCAGATGAATGACTGACTCGTTAGCAGTCAAGAATATGATTTCACGCTGGCTGTAAGTCGGTTGGTGGCGCAGCGGCACATCCGGCTCGGCCATGATAAATTGAGCGATGGCTTGAGCGCGTGTGCCATAACGTTCGAATAAGGTTTGCAAGCGTTCAGCAGTGATGCCATTGCTGGACTGCACCTGTTTCAGCCACAAATCACGAGCTGAGTCGGTTCGGGGATAATCTTTGCCGCCGCCGATGGCTATATCCTCGGTGGCTGTACGGCGTGATTTGCCCAAGAAGGCCAATGCTTTATCAGTCACCTGTTCAGCGAAGGCACGGAACGTCGTCCATTTGCCACCAATCAGCGAATAAATTGGAAAGCGCACATTGGCATCCGGCTCGACCACACGCAGGCTGTGATCGCGGCTGACCAACCCCACAAACTCGACATCGCTGGCCGGTAAGGGACGCACACCGCAGAAGGTGAACACAATCTGTGAACGCTCGACGGTAATCCCCGGTAAAACTTGTGCCCAAAATTGCATGAAGTAGTCAATTTCCTCATCGGTGCAAACCACAGAATCGGGATCATCGGCACGGATGTCGGTCGCGCCGATAATCACCTTATCGCGGAAGGGTTCGATAATCCCCAGCCGTCCATCCTTATTTTCGAAGTAAAGTGCGCTGCCATTCAGTGTCTTCAGTAGTTCAGGATTATCAACGACAATGTGTGAACCTTTAGTGCCACCGATAAAACGCGTCGGGTGCTGCATCGAACGGTTGACGAAATCGATCCACGCCCCACCAGCATTAATCACCAATTTAGGCTGCACGCTGAAAACTTCGCCTGACAGTTCGTCTTTAATTTGGACGCTGTCGCCCGTAGCACTAATCACACTGCAATAATTGAGAGCCCGCGCTTCATCAAAAGCCGCTTCAGCATCCAGCACCAACTCGACGGCGATGCGTTCGGCCTGTGGCATCAGGCAGTCATAATAAGTAGCCGCACCGATAATGTCGGGGTTGAGTTGGGCATGTTCGGCTAAGGCTTGCTCACGACCGAGCATTTTATGGGTGGGTGTCACACGGTTATTACGCGTAAACCAGTCATACATCATCATGCCCAGCTTGACGACCAGATAACCACGTTCGCTGGGTTTTTGCAACAGACCGATGAACTTCAACGGTGCGTTCAAGATACCCGAAAAGCGCTTATAAATGGGAATGGTCGTTTTCAGCAGTTCGACGGCATGAGGCGCATTCGTCAGCAGACGATTTCGCTCCAATAACGACTCGCGCACCAGCCTGAACTCGCCGTGTTCCAGATAACGTAATCCGCCATGCGCTTGCCGTGTAGAAGCCGCGCTAGAACCCGAACAATAATCGCCTTTTTCGATCAGCAGCACATCCACACCTTGCAGCGCCAGATCGCGGAAGGTGCCGATGCCGTTGATGCCGCCACCAATAACAAGGATAGAAACTTTAGGGTTGGCACGGAGCTTATCGAATTTGGTTTGACGGGTAGTCATAAGTGTGTCCAATGATGAGTTGATCCACACAAATTATAACGCGCTGGTGGATGATTCTCGCTATATCCTATTGCTCGACAGGCAGTGCATCACATGGCCCATGCAACGTCACGGTGGTAGTCGTCGTCCATCCCTGACTGCCATCAATCCAATTAGTGACTTTATACCAACCCTGCGTGTTCTTGGCATCGACCTGCGCCCAAGGGCCGGGATTCAAAATGGCGATGACGGTTGATGACCCCGGTTGGGCGACCAATTTGGTCGACGAATTGGCGGTTACAGTACATGTGTCCGTTGGAATGACCACATCCGATGGCGACGAACCGGCTGGCAAATCCATTGTCGCGGGGGTGGCAGTCGGCGTGGGGCCACCGCCACCTCCGTTGGGGATATAAGCTAACTGCGACTCGCTGGCCGTCGCATAGATCTGATCTTTGGTCATAATCAGGTACGTCCATTCAGTACCGGTGTAAGTGGCTGAATTCAGGCTAACCGCCGTGCCAGCCGAAATAGAGCCTACATCCGTCTTGGTCTTCACACGATAGACATTCATGCCGAGTTCGCTCTGGAAAAAAGCGGGTGGTGGGGTTGGGCTGCTGGTCACAAGTACGGTCGGGCTGGGGGTATAAACATAAACGGTAGCCGTTGGGAAAAGCTGCGTGCCACCGATTTCGCTGTAAGCCAACTGCGAATCGGTAGCCGTGCCTGAACGTCCGTCGGCTGTGATGATGCCGTATAAATAACTGCTGCCGTTAAATTGAGTCGTGGTGACCATCACGGTTGTACCTGCGGGAATATCACCGACTGTCGTTCTGGTGACGAGGTGATTAAATGGAATATTCATGGTGAAACCGAACATCGCCGTGGGTGTCGGTGTCAGACTGGCTGATAGCGGTACTGCCTGTATGCTCTGTGCTACAGCAGGAACAACTTCCAATGGCAGGTTATTGCAGGGGCCATAAAGCGTCACCACTTTGGCCGATACCCAACCATATCCAGTAGCGCCAAATGATAATTTTAGCCAACCAATGTCGGTACGACTCTCAACCTGTATATAGTCGCCTGCTTTTAAAACTGTGCGGATAGCTGCGTCTGTGCCGGGGCCAAGACGTACATTTACATCATAATTCCCCTTGGGTCCGACTGAACAAATATTTGGAGGGGGTGATTGAGTTGGCACTACTGCCACGGCAACCACCTGTGATGCAGGCTGAGCCACAGTATCATCACCGCCCAATACGGTAATGGTTGGTGCGGCGGCCTCGGTGCGCGTTGGATTGATGAATGGGATCGGCGTGCGCGTGGGTCTCACTTCTAGGGTAGGCGGGTTCAGAGCCACTTCACCGACTGCGCCGGATTGTGATAGATTGCAAGCGCTGAGTGCAGCCGCCATCAGCACCACCAAAAGTCCGACCCATTTTCGAAACATCATCATTCATCCCCTTATGCTTATCGCTTGTATTTCATTAACGCATAAGAGGGATGGTCAGGTTAGACGGACTGCCTACGCCTGACCTACGAGTGAACGATGAAGCTAAATTGACTCATGTGGACTGCGCTTTTTAGTGTTTGGTATTCGAATACTGAAGCTGCTTTCGTTCGATAATGTCGAAGATTTCTTCTAATAAATCATCCACTTGGTTGGTAATCAATTTGGCACCAGCCGGAGTTCCTTTAGAGGGGTCAAGGTTATTTACAAAAATAAGCACCATGATTTGGTCTTCGCGATCTTTGGATTTATTCATGCGCTGCGTAATTTCCAGCAAATCCAAACCTGCTCGCCCATCACCGTCCCGTATCATGTCTGAAACCACGACTTCATAAGCATCTGCGGACCATTCCAAGGCCGATTCCGCTTCGCTAGTGTTACGTGCGTAATCAATCACCACATTATAATTATTGAGAAAACGAAAGATCGCCGCATTCGCTAAGGGTTGGTCATCAACCCACAGAATACGCGCCCCATGTAGATACTTCTTGATTCTTTCGGCGTGGTCGAGAAGTTGTTGCAATGTTTTTTCGTCTACGGTCGCTTTTTGTGTGGCGTTTTCGTCTGGGCCTTGCCGATACCATTCGATGCCACTATAGGAATTGATCGCATTCCGTAATTCTTCTTTGACCTCAGCAGCCTCCGCAAAATCCATCTTCACACCCAATAGATCAACGTGGGTCATTTGAGTAAATAGTCTACGCAAGGGATCTCGAAATATCAGAACAACCACAACGATCAACAAGATCAAAGCGCAGTTCGGGAAAATCTTGATGAATTCCGACAGCAGCATATTCCCGTCTATCATAATTCCTCTAAAATTTACTATGAAAATCTATGGATGAGTATCACGCACTTATTTGGCCTTTGCAAAAACAAAGTCATCTGGTCTATTCACTGAATAAAAATGCTATAATATGAATATCGCTTGCCCCCATAAATATGACCAGTTGACCATCCCCTCGGAGGGCGAGATGACTCTTTTTACCGACTTTTTCGCAGCTTTATATACGATGCCGCTGGCACTGGCGACCATGTTGTCGCTGCTGGGCAATGTGCTGATGTTTGCCGCCGCGCTGCTGGTGGGCGAAGCGCTGGTACGCCGTTACCACGACAAACCGAACTCCGCTCCGCCCGAACCAATCAGCCGCCAAGAGATTCTATTCGCGCTGGCCTGTGTGGTGCTGAATGCGCTGGTGGCGGTGGTCGGCATCATTTTATGGCGGGCAGGAATCATTAACCTGAGACCGAACGGTGATGTGCTGGCGACTATTATTGATGTGGTGGTTCTAATTGTGCTGATGGATTTCGGCATGTACGTTTTTCACCGCGTGGCACACCACCCGCTGCTATATCCGATTATTCACCTGACGCATCATTTGTATGAAAACCCGCGTCCGCTGACGTTGTTCGTGCTCAACCCGTTTGAGGTATTGGGCTTCGGTGCGCTGTTGATCGTGGTGATCTGGTTGTCGCAAGCCTCACAGGTTGCCATTGTTATCTACTTAGCCTTCAACCTGATCTTCGGTTTGGTGGGACACTTAGGAGTCGAACCCGCGCCGGACGCGTGGCTGAAGCTGCCCATCATCCGCACGATTTCGACCAGTACTTTCCATGCTGAGCATCACCACGATAAAGCCCATAACTTCGGCTTCTACACCGTCATTTGGGATCGGCTGTTCGGCACTCTCTCACCCGAATATGTACAGGATTTTGGACGCGCGAACAGCAATGCGGCTGAGCATCCTTTGTAGTTGATGGGATTGTCTATTAGTTGGGATTGGCGACAGGCAGTGTAAAACTAAAGGTCGAACCTTCGCCGGGGATGCCGCTGCTGGTCACGCCGACCGAACCACCCAGACGTTCGACAACCGTTTTGATGATGGTTAGTCCCAAGCCATGCCCATCAATCTTATTTTGTCCGAGGCGCTCAAATTTCTGAAACAGATGTGTTTGCTCGTCATGCGACAAGCCTTTGCCGTTGTCACTGACCCAATAGCGAACCAACCCACCCGCGACAGGCACCGCGCCAATGTGAATTTCAGGCGGCGTGCCCCCATACTTGATGGCGTTGCCGATATAATTGACCCATACTTCTTCCAACCACGACCCATGACCGAGCGCGTCCGGCAGCGGCTGGGACACATGAATCCGTGCGCCCTTTTGCTGGATCGGTAGTTCCAAGCGCTCGATGGAACCGCGCAGCACTTCATCCATGCCAATCGGCTGCGGCATAATGGCCTGTTTACGCGCCCGTGCCAGAGTCAGGAGTGCGTCCACGATCTCGTTCATTTTGTCGGCAGTCGTGGTCACATTGAAAATCATCCGATAATTTTCGTCTGGAATTTGCCCTTCGAGATCTGATTCCAAGAGTGACATATAAGAGCTAATCACCGCAATTGGATTTTTGAGATCATGGGCAATATTATCGGCATACGATTCCAAATCCGCGATCATCTGGCCGCGCAAATTAATTTCTTCTTCTAAGACGCGGTTACGGCTGGATTGTGCCTCCGATTCTAAACGCATCCGTTCGACTTCATATTGGGTTTGCAGCGTTTTAATGCGCATATCGGCCTGTTGAGTAAAGAGGTGTTCCTTGACCGACTGCTGCCGTTCGGTATGTGTCAGTGCCTGTTCAAAATCACCCAACCTTTTATAGATGGTCGCTAATAAACCGTGTACCTCGACGAGCTGTGGCTGTGTTTCCAAGCGTTCAAAAATCGCCAATGCCCGCCGTAGATGATAAAGCGCTGTGGCTGTGCGACCCAACTGATGCAGCGCTTCCGCCAGACGCATCATAGTCATACCCGCTTCACGCTGCGCCCCACCTTCCTGCGCGGCAGTCAAGCCCTGCTCATAATAATCAACAGCCTGTGTCAAATCACCATGATGAAAATAGGCTTGTCCGATAATGGTTAAGGCTGGCGCGATACCAACCCAAAAGCGTTCCGGCTGCATCAGCGCCAAACCGCGCCGAGCATAATCCAACGCTTGCTCCAGATCATTGAGCGCTAAATAAGCCGCTGCCATATGGGTTAGCGTCAGCCCGTCAGAAGCATCCACATGATCAATTTCTACGTCGATGCGATAGGACTCTTGGTAATGTTCGATGGCCTGTTGATACTGTCCCAACAGCCCATAAATATCGCCAATATTACTGCGCATCACCGCCACATGAACACGATTACCTTGCTGTTCGCTGAGGTACAGGGCTTCCAGATAACAATCCAACGCGTCCTGCCAGTTGCCCATACGTTCGTGGTTATTACCGAGAATGTTGATCGCATCGGCCTCTTCGCGGGCATAATGACCTACACGCGTCAATGCCAGCGCTTGCATAACGTACTCAATCGAGGACAAATAATTAGAGTGGCTGTAACTGCTCCATGATAAATTCAGCAAACCGTTGAGGATACCTTGCTCATAACCGGCTTGCGTTGCCAACTTGAAAGCCTCAGTCCCCCAAGCCAAAGCCCGTTCGGTATCACCTTGGCTGTTGAGGCGTGCCAATTCATTCAGAGCGTCAATGCGCTCAATCGTGTTTTTGGCCGTATTGAGTTTTTCTTCAAGGGATTTGAGTCGATCCACGCTGCATTCCAGTTTCAAAGTTCAATTTGCAACGGGATCATTATAGAATGTTACATCAGCTTTTCACCACATAATCCCCATCAATGCCTATCATTTTGCCAAACGTTTCATCGTTGATTGGCTGCGGCAAATTTATCAAACCAGCCAAAATGGATTAAAATAAACGCGTTAGCATGTAACAGGAGGATAAAATATGGCTCCTTGGATTGCCCATTTGCGCGTGGCAGAAGCCCTTTCTAACGGCCTACTTTCGGATAAAACGGCCTTCGCTTATGGCAGCCTTGCGCCTGACTCCGGTAAACCAAATGCCGATTGGACGGTCTTTGATCCGCCCAAAGAGGTGACACATTTCCTACGGCGCGGCGAAGGTGAAGATAAAATCCACGACCTGAAGTTTTATCGGGATTATGTGCTAACCAGCCCACATTTTGAGGACGATTTCGAAGATTACAGCTTCCGTCGTGGCTACTTCTACCATCTGGTCTGTGATAATTTATGGTCACGGCGCATTAATGCAGCCTATAAACAGATGTATCCCGAACTCGTGAATAATCCGACCAGTACATTATGGAACACCATCAAACATGATTGGTACGATCTGGATTTTCGCTACCTGCGCGACCATCCAGAGTTTTCATTCTGGCAAATCATCATGACCACACCGAACCCACAGCCTTATCTACCATTTTTATCGGCTGAAAGTTTGGCTCACTCGCTCGATCATATCCGCACGTTTTATAGCACCGTAAATCCGGAACATAACCTCGATCACCCTTACATTTATCTGAACGAAGCTGG